>NCKG01000283.1:0-2441 GCA_002279095.1 Cellulomonas sp. 14-74-6 | reverse complement strand
CATGCCGTCGGTGAAGTCGTTCGCGTACACCGCGACGAACGCCTCGGTGGCGTGCGTCAGGGCGTCGAACCCGGAGTCGGCGGCCAGGGACCGGGGCATCCGCGAGGTCAGCACCGGGTCGATGATCGCGACCGTCGGGGTGAGCGCGTAGTCGGCGAGCGGGTACTTCTTCTTCGCCTCGGTGTCGGTGATCACCGCGAACGGCGTCACCTCGGCGCCCGTGCCGGACGTCGTCGGGATGCAGACCAGCTTGGCCAGGTCACCGAGCACCGGGAACTTGAACGCCCGCTTGCGGACGTCGAAGAACTTCTGCTTGAGGTCGGAGAACACGATCTCCGGGTGCTCGTACAGCAGCCACATCACCTTGGCGGCGTCCATCGGCGAGCCACCGCCGAGGGCGATGATCGTGTCCGGGCGGAAGTGGCGCATCTGCGCGGCACCGGCCTGCACGGTCTTGACGGAGGGCTCCGGCTCCACCTGGTCGATGATCTGCAGCGCGACGTTGTTCGGCCGGCGGCGCAGCACGTCGATCACCTTGTCGACGAACCCGAGCTGGGTCATCGTCGAGTCGGTGACGATGGTGACGCGCTCGATGCCTGCCATGTCCGCGAGGTAGCGGACCGCGTTCGGCTCGAAGTACGTCTTCGCGGGGACCTTGAACCACTGCAAGTTGTTGTTCCTCCGCCCGACGCGCTTGATGTTGATCAGGTTGACCGCCGAGACGTTGTTGGACACGGAGTTGTGCCCGTAGGAGCCGCAGCCCAGGGTCAGCGAGGGGATGAAGGCGTTGTAGATGTCGCCGATGCCGCCGAGCGACGACGGCGCGTTGCAGATGACGCGGATCGCCTTGACGCGCGAGCCGTAGGCGACGGTCAGCGCGTCGTCCTGCGTGTGGATGGCGGCCGAGTGGCCGAGGCCGTCGAACTCCACCATCTGCTCGGCGAGCTGGAAGCCCTGCTCGGTGGAGGTGGCGCGCAGCACGGCGAGGACGGGGCAGAGCTTCTCGCGGGTCAGCGGCTCGTGCGGGCCGACGCCGGAGACCTCGGCCAGGATGATCGAGGTGTCCTTCGGCACGGAGAACCCGGCCTGCTCGGCGATCCACACCGGCGACTTGCCGACGACGGTCGGGTTGAGCTTGGCACCGGCGCAGTTCTCGCCACCGGCCTCGACGCCGAAGATGAAGCGCTCGAGCATCGCCTTCTCGGCCGGCGTGACCTTGTAGGCGTGCAGCACGGCGAACTCGGCCAGGGCGGCGTCGTAGATCTCGTCGTCCAGGATGACGGCCTGCTCGGAGGCGCAGATCATGCCGTTGTCGAACGCCTTGGACAGCACCACGTCGTTCACGGCGCGCTTGAGCTTGGCCGTCTTCTCGATGTAGGCCGGGACGTTGCCCGCACCGACGCCGAGCGCCGGCTTGCCGCACGAGTAGGCGGCGCGGACCATCGCGTTGCCGCCGGTCGCCAGGATGGTGGCCACGCCGGGGTGGTTCATCAGGGCGTTCGTCGCGGTGAGCGACGGCGTCTCGATCCACTGGATGCAGTGCTCGGGCGCACCGGCGGCGACGGCCGCGTCGCGCACGATCTTGGCCGCGGCGACCGACGACTTCTGGGCGTTCGGGTGGAACGCGAAGATGATCGGGTTGCGGGTCTTCAGCGAGATCAGCGACTTGAAGATGGCCGTCGAGGTCGGGTTGGTCACCGGGGTCAGACCGGCGACGACGCCGACCGGCTCGGCGATCTCCGTGATGCCGCGGATCTCGTCCACGTTGACCACGCCGACCGTCTTCAGCGACGCCATCGAGTTGGTCACGTGCTCGCACGCGAAGATGTTCTTGACGGCCTTGTCCTCGAACGTGCCGCGCCCGGTCTCCTCGACCGCGAGCTTGGCGAGCTGGCCGTGCTGGTCGAGCGCGGCGACCGCGCCCTTCTTCACCAGGCGGTCCACGTCCTCCTGGGTGAACGTGGCGTACTCGGCCAGCGCCTTGGTGGCGTTCGCGACGAGCTGGTCGACCGTCGCCACGATGGCGGAGTCGTCGGTGGCGGGCGCGACGGTGGCCGCGGCCTTGGGCGTCTCGACGACCTTCTTGTCCCGCGCGCTGGAGGTGCGCGGGGTCGGGCTGCTCTCGGTGGATGGCACCGGTGGTTCTCCCCTAGTCGTATCGATGGGTGTCGACCTGCGACGCTGGAGGTCTGTCTTGGCGACGTCTCGACGCTAGGGGCGCCGGTCCGGCCGGACGGCGGGGCAAAGGTCCTGACGGTCGTCCCAGGTGTTGTGACGACGACCCGTCACGCCTCCGTTCCGGGACCTGGGTCCTGGGATGTATGCGGCGGGACGGCCCGGAACGGCCAGGAGCGGCCCGTCAGGCCGGCCGGACCTCCTCGGCGGTCAGGTGCAGCACCAGCGCCTGGAACGGCCACAGCACCGGCAGCTGCAGGCCGACC
>NCKG01000282.1:0-2456 GCA_002279095.1 Cellulomonas sp. 14-74-6 | reverse complement strand
ACCGTGCGCCAGCAGCCACGCACGCTGCGCGCTGTCCCAGCCGTACTGGCACGGCAGCTCCGGCACGTCGATCGCCTTGCCGTACCCGTGGGGTGACCTGCCCGGCACCGCGGCGACGGTGCCGAGCGCGGCGCGCATCGCCACCTGGGTCGCGTAGTCCCGGTACGCCAGGTCGATGTCCAGGTCGTGCCCGAACGCCGCGCGGAATGCGACGTCCAGCCGTTCGAGCGCCTGCGCCGCCGGGGTGAGCAGGTAGAAGCGGGTGCCGTGCGAGTCGGTGGTCCAGGACAGCGCCGTCATCGACGAGGCCGGCAGGTTCCCGTTCGAGCCGTCCCCGGTCGCGGTGGGCACCGACGTCCAGAACGGCGGTCCGGTGTAGGTGGTGCGGCAAGGGTCGACGGACGAGGTCGGCGTCGGGCTCGCTCCGGCACGGGCCTTCGCCGCAGCCTGGGCCGCCGCCTGCGCCGCCCGGGCGGCCTGCCAGGCCTGCTGCGCCTGGGTCACCTGCGCCGCGGCGGTCGAGACGGAGGCGGTGAGCGTCGCGGCGCGGGTGGGCGCGACGGTCCTGGCGAGCGCCTGGTCGGCCTCGGTGAGCGCCGACGCCAGGGCCGTGCGCACCGCGTCGTCGGACACCCGCCCTGCGCTGCCGTCGAGCACGGCACGCGCCGCGGCGACGGCCTGCTGCAGCTGGGCGCGGGACTGGTCGGTCAGGCCCTGGGCCGCCGCCTGCGCAGCCTGCGCCGTCAGGCCGGACACCTGCGACGCGTCGTCGCTCACGGCCGCGGCCGCCCGAGCCGACGTCAGATCGTGCGCCGCGGCGGCCGGCCGCCTGCCGTCCTGCCAGGCCCACGCCCCGGTGCCGCCCGCACCCAGCACCAGGGCGGCTGCGAGCGCGACAGCGGCGGGACGACGGATGGCGTACCTCCCCGATCGGTGCGACGGGGTCCGCGGCAGCGCGGCGCGACGGACGAGCCAGGCTAACCCGGTGCCCGGCGCGGCGCCCAGCCCCGACCACCACACGGGTGGATGCCCGGAGGACCGCCCCACGACTGGGTCCGACGACCCGCGGACCCACCCGCGGGAGCGATCTCACTCTCCGGGTTCCTCAAGACCGGCGCGGCGCTGGTCGATCCCCACACCATGACCGAGTTGACTGCGATGGTGCAGACGCTCACGCCCGACCCCACCCTCGTCGGCCCGCGTGACCTCACCTCGCACGAGCACGCCGACCTCGAGCGGCTGCGAGCGCCGCTCGCCGGCAGCGTCGACCGCACGGACTCCCGGGCGTTGAGCTGGTTCTGGGACCGGGTGGTCCCGCAGCCCGGCACGCCGGCACCGGCGGGACTCGTGGAGTGGGTCGGGGTCGCGCTCGGCGACCTGCTGGTCACCCATGTCGCCGGTTCGCGCTGGGTGGTGTGCCCGGGACCGTCCGGACCGACGCTCGGCATCGTCGGCGATGCGCGCCCCCTGGCACCGGTGGTGCCGATCCCCGACGCGCAGGACCGGTGGGACGCCGGCGCCCGCGGCTGGATCGGCGGCTACCTCGGCGCCGCAGCCGCGCACCTCGCGGGCGTCACGATGCCGCAGCCGCGCGTGTCGGTCGAGAACGTGACCTCCTCGGAGCGCACCACCGGGCCGGCACCCGCGCCCGTGGACGACGAGCCCTCGACCCCTGCCGACTACCTGGCGGACTCCCTTCCGGCCGCCGGCAGCGAGCCGGATGCCACGGCGCCGGAGGCGAAGGAGTGGACCCCCGTCGTGGCGCCGGCGTTGGGAACGCCCCTCCCCAGCCGCCACCACGCCCCGGCGGACGAGACCGAGGCTGCGACCGTCGATGCCGGACCGGCCGCTGATGCGGGCCCCGCCACCGACCCGGCACCCGCCACCGCCGCGCCGACTGCGGTCGGGCCCCGCCGCGTCGAGCTGACGCCGGTCGAGCCGAGCGCCGCCGCACCCGACACGGTCGAGTCGGCCACGGTGGCGCCGACCACCCCGCAGCGGCCGACCAACCTGCCGCACCCCCCGTCGACCGCCGCACAGGAGCTGGCGCTGCGCGCTCTGGAGCACGCGCTGGTGGTGCTGCGCCGCGGACCGTTCGACCGCGAGGCGTTCGTCATGCTGGTCGACGATTCGGGCACCCGTACCCTCGCCTGCACCGGTGAGCCGTCCCAGGCCCTGCGACAAGCACGGGACACCGCACGCACCTCAGGTGCCCGCGCGGTGGCCATCGGCTGGATCGACAGGCACCCGGCCGGCATCCCGGACCCGCGTCAGGGGTTCCCGGCGGTGCTGGTCGAGGCGTCGGAGGCGGGAGCACCGGGGCTGAAGGTGGCGCACCGGTTCGTGGAGGACGCGCTCGGCACCGGCCCGCTGGGCGATCCGGTGCTGGTGGGCGAGGTGCCGCCGCTGCTCTAGGGCGTGTCTCCTATATCCGTGACCAGGTGATGCAGGCGGCC
>NCKG01000281.1:0-2461 GCA_002279095.1 Cellulomonas sp. 14-74-6 | reverse complement strand
GGACCTGCAGCAGACGATGGACACCAACGCCCAGGTGTTCCGCACCGCGGAGTCCCTGACGCAGGCGCTGGAGGACGTCAAGGCGCTGCAGAAGCGGTACCAGGCCGTCTCCGTGCAGGACAAGAGCCGCACGTTCAACACGGACCTGCTCGAGGCGGTGGAGCTCGGCTTCCTGCTCGACGTCGCGGAGACGGTGGTGGTCGGCGCCCTGAACCGCAACGAGTCGCGCGGCGGCCACTTCCGCGAGGACTTCCCCAAGCGTGACGACGCCGGCTACATGCGCCACACGCTCGCCTACCGCCGTCCTCTGTCCGTGGACCCGGCGGAGACGGACGGCGACCAGGAGGGCTCGTTCCACCGCGTCACCCAGTTCGATAACTACCAGCTGGTCCTGGGCTCGAAGCCCGTCACCGTCACCCGCTACCAGCCGATGGAGCGCAAGTACTGATGACAGCAACCATGGACAAGCCCGCTGCCTCCGGCGCCCCCATCGGCGAGGTGCCGACGTTCGAGGTCCGGCTGAAGATCCGCCGCTACCAGCCTGCGGACGCCGAGCCGGCGCCCTACGGCGAGGTGGTGGAGCAGGGCCCCTCGACGTGGCAGGAGTTCGTGGTGCAGGTGCACGGCACCGACCGCGTGCTCGACGCCCTGCACAAGGTGAAGTGGGAGCAGGACGGCTCGCTCACGTTCCGCCGCTCGTGCGCCCACGGCGTGTGCGGCTCGGACGCGATGCGGATCAACGGTCGCAACCGGCTCGCGTGCAAGACGCTGCTCAAGGACCTCGACCCGGCCAAGCCGATCGTCATCGAGCCGATCAAGGGCCTGGCCGTGATCAAGGACCTCGTGGTCGACATGGAGCCGTTCTTCGCCTCCTACCGCGAGATCATGCCGTTCCTCATCACCTCGGGGAACGAGCCGACCCGCGAGCGTCTGCAGTCACCGACCGAGCGGGCACGCTACGACGACACCACCAAGTGCATCCTGTGCGCCTGCTGCACGTCGAGCTGCCCGGTGTTCTGGAACGACGGCCAGTACTTCGGCCCCGCGGCGATCGTCAACGCGCACCGGTTCATCTTCGACAGCCGCGACGAGGGCGGCTCGCAGCGTCTGGAGATCCTCAACGACAAGGAAGGCGTGTGGCGCTGCCGCACCACCTTCAACTGCACCGAGGCCTGCCCGCGCGGCATCGAGGTGACCAAGGCGATAGCCGAGGTCAAGCGGGCGGTGATCACGCGGGCCTTCTGAGCGTCGGCCCCCCGCAGCTCAGCCTCCCGAGCCGACCTTCGCGCCTTCCGGCGCGCGGGCCGGCTCCGGCTGTGTCAGGGGCGGGTTCGCGGTCCAGGCCGCGGCGAGCAGGACGATCCGCGACACGAGGTTGATCCACAGCAGCAGCACCACGATGACGGCGAACGACGCCAGCACGGGGTTGTGCCGCACGCTGCCGGACACGACCGACGTGCCGAGCACGCGGACCACGCCCAGACCGACGCCGGCGATGGCGGCGCCACCGAGCAGGTCCTTGCGCGGCGGTGACTCACCGGCGAGGACCTTGACCACGACGACGAACGTCACCGCGTCGACGACGAAGGTCACGGCGACGCCGAGCACCCTGCCGGCGAACCGCGCCACGGCACCCCAGCCGACCGCGCCGAGCAGCCAGTCCGCCGCAGAGGTCAGCGCGAGCCCGAGCACCGCGGACACCAGCACCGCGAGGCTCATCGCCGCGAACCCACCGAGCTCCCGGAGCTTGTTGGACAGGGTGCTGCCCTGCTGCATCCGCCCGAACATCGCCCGGACGCTGGTCTGGAGCGCGCCGACCGCGGACAGCGCGCTGAGCACCAGCGTGACCAGCGCGACGATCCCGGCCACCGAGAGGCCGGCCGAGAGCCGCAGCTGGTCGGGCTTGATGACCCCCTTGCCGTCGCCGGTGTCGATCAGTCCGGGCAGGGTGTTCGCCACCGTGCTGATCACCCTGTCGTGCACGGCCCTGTTGCGGCCGAGCACCAGCATGAACACCGACCAGCCGAGGGTCAGGGCCGAGAAGACCGCGAACAGGGCCGCGTAGGCGATGCCGCCGGTCAGCAGCCCCCCGCCGGCGGCGCCGAACCGTGAGTTCGCCCGACCGGCACGGCTGCGTTGCCACCACGCCAGCAGACGTTTGACCCGCTCCACGAGCCCGGACCACCCCCCGGTACCGGATCGATGGGCGGCGGCACCGGTCCCACCGGGATCCGGGGCGGCGGCCGAGGCGCGCGCATGCGCGGCGCCGGAGCCGGCCGGAGGGTCGACGGTCGGGTCGGTCTGATGGTCCACGGGCCGACCCTAGGTCGGTCGTACCACCCTGGCATCCGGTGCCGCGGGCCGCGGGACCGACGCACGTGCGGCGTCGCCGCCCAACCGGAACGTGCGGACGGCGCACCACGTCCCGTCGTCGTCCTGCTCGTAGCGGCTGAACCCCGTG
>NCKG01000280.1:0-2477 GCA_002279095.1 Cellulomonas sp. 14-74-6 | reverse complement strand
AGCCCGGGTGCCGGCCGGCCGGTGGACCCGTCGGACCACGTGCACGCCCCGTCGGTCGAGGTGCAGGGGCTGTTCACCATCCCGCTCACCGAGCTGCGGACCGCGTCCGAGGGGACGCTGCCGCACCACTTCGGCTGACGGGCTGACCCAGCTGGGCTGACCCGGCCTGCGTGGCGCGGCGTCATCCCACCCCGCCACCTAGAGTCGGCCGCATGACCACGGCCGGTCCCTCCCGTCCCGCGACGAGGGGCTGACCGTGCCCCGGTCCCGCGTCGCCCGTCTCGCGGACGCCCAGGTCGCCGCCGCGCTGGCCCAGGTCCGTGCCGAGCTCGGCATCCCCACGGAGTTCGCCGCGGCGGCGGCCGACGAGGCGGCGACGGCAGCCCGCACCGGACCGCTGGACGTCCCCGGTCGGTCGGTCGCCCGGGTGGACGCGACCGACCTCCCGCTGCTCACCATCGACCCGCCGGGCTCGATGGACCTCGACCAGGCGCTGCACGTCGCACCCGCGGGCGACGGCTGGACCGTGCACTACGCCATCGCGGACGTCGGGGCGTTCGTCGTCCCCGGCGGCGCGCTCGACAGCGAGACGCACGCGCGCGGCACCACCTGCTACGGCCCGGACGGCATCGTCCCGCTGCACCCCACGTCCCTGTCGGCGGGCGCCGCGAGCCTGCTGCCGGACCAGGAGCGCCCGGCGGTGCTGTGGCGGTTCGACCTGGGAGCCGACGGCGAGCCGGCTGCGGTGCACGTCGCCCCCGCGACGGTGCGCAGCCGGGCGCAGCTGGCCTACCCGCAGGCCCAGCGCATGCTCGACGAGCACGAACCCGGGGCCCTGACCGACGTGCTGGTCGGGGTGCGCGCGGTGGGCCGGATGCGCGAGCGGGCGGAACGGGACCGCGGCGGGGTGTCGCTCTCGGTGCCGGAGCACCAGGTGGCGGCCGACGGCCACGGCGGCTGGTCCACGAGCTTCCGCGCGGTGCTGCCGATGGAGCGGTGGAACTCGCAGCTGTCGTTGCTGACCGGCATGGCCGCGGCCCGGCTGATGCTCGGCGCGGGCGTCGGCCTGCTGCGCACCATGCCACCGGCGGACGACCGGGACGTCGCGCGGCTGCACCGTACGGCCGCGGCCCTCGATGTCGACTGGCCCGCCGACGAGCCCTACCCGCACCTGCTGCGGCGCCTGGACTCGGCACACCCGGCGGAGGCCGCGTTCCTGGACGCCGCGACCTCCCTGTTCCGCGGCGCGGGCTACGTCGCGTTCGGCGGGTCCGACGGTGCCGCACCCCCGACCGGGTCCGCCGCTCGGCACGCCGCCATCGCGGCGCCCTACGCGCACGTCACCGCACCGCTGCGACGCCTCGCGGACAGGTATGCCTCGGAGGTCGCGATCGCGGCGTGCGCCGAGTCGGCGGTGCCGGAGTGGGTCCGCGCGGCCCTGCCCGGTCTGCCGTCGGTGATGGGCCGCACCGGTCAGCGGGCCGCGGCTTACGACCGTGAGGGGACCGACGTGGTGGAGGCGGCGGTGCTGGCGCCGCGGGTGGGCGGCACCTTCGACGGCGTGGTGGTCGACCGGCGGGACGCCGAGCCGACGCGCGGCGAGCTGGTGGTGCGGCACCCGGCGGTGCGGGCCCGGATCGAGGCCGACGACGGTTCCGACCTCCCGCTCGGCGTGCCGGTCCGCGCGCGGCTGGCCGAGGCGTCGGTTCCTCGGCGCACCGTGCTGTTCCGGCTGCCCTGACCGGCCCTCGAGCCGGGCGAGATCCGCTCGCCCGTGCCGTCGGCGCGCTCGCGGCCCGCTGCCGGTTCGCGGACTGCGCGCACCTGTCGGAAGCGGGCTGCGCCGTGCTGGCCGCGGTGCAGGACGGCGAGCTGCCGGAGCGCCGCCTGGAGTCGTGGCGGCGCCTCGCCCGCGAGGCCGCCCACCAGGCCCGCCGGGCGGACGCGCGCCTCGCGGCGCAGGAGCGCGCGCGTGTCCGGCAGTAGAGCCGTGACGTGCACCGGTCGCTGCGCGAGCGGGACCGGGTCGAGGGCCGCGGCACCAGTCGCCACTGAGCCCGCGCCGTCGTTGGTCCGGCCAGGGAGTCGGGTCAGGCGGCCGGGCTCAACCCGGGGGCGGTCGCGCGTCCGCGACCGGGGCAGGATGTCCGGGTGGCGGTGCGACGCAGGACGGATCCGGCCGACGGACGGGCGGCACTCGGCGTGTGGCGCGCCGCGCCCGACGACGTCCCGGTGGGCGCCCGACGCACCGCGGTCCGGTTCACCCTCGAGGAGCTCGCCGACGTGGCCCCGGGCAACTCGGTCGAGGTCCGCGTCCCGCCGGACGGTGCGGTGCAGGCCGTCGCCGGCCCACGGCACACCCGCGGCACGCCGCCGAACGTCGTCGAGACCGACCCCGACACGTGGCTCCGCCTCGCGACGGGTGCGCTGACGTGGACGGACGCCGTCGCCCAGGGGAGGGTGCACGCGTCGGGCGC
>NCKG01000019.1:0-14807 GCA_002279095.1 Cellulomonas sp. 14-74-6 | reverse complement strand
GACACCGCCGTGATGATCGGCAGGATCATGATCGCCAGCACCAGGGCGGTGGTGGCCATCGAGCGGCCGGTGGCCGTCGCCCGCACCGTCACCCCGGGGATCGCGCTGAGCACGTCGGCCACCCACTGCCACAACGGGGCGATGCGCGGCGCGAGGATCTGCGCGCCCCACAGGCCGAACACCACCGACGGGATCGCCGCGAGCAGGTCGATGACGAAGCCGACGGCACCGGCGACGCGGCGCGGCGCGTAGTGGGACACGAACAGCGCGATGCCGACGGCGACCGGCGTCGCCAACACCAGCGCGAGCGCGGCCGCGATCAGCGTGCCGAAGATCAGCGGGCCGATGTACCCGGCCAGGTTGTGCGCGCCCGGCGGCAGGTTGCCCTCGGTCTGCAGCTTCTCGGGTGAGGCGGTGAACGCGGCCCAGCCCCGCATCAGCAGGAAGACGGCGACCGCGGCCAGGACCACCAGCAGCAGCACGCCGGCCGAGGTGGCGGCCCACCGGAACACCCGGGACATGCCGCGCTCCGGAACGCCCCGCGCGCGGGTCGTCCGCGGACCGGAGCCGTCACCGCCCCGCGGGGCCTTCGATGCATCGAGCGTGGGTGCGCTCACCACTGGGACCTTCTCATCGCTTGATGGTCAACGGGGACTTCGCCGAACGCTACTGCCGGCGGCAGGGGCAGCCTCGGGGGCGACCCTGCCACCGGCAGGTGTGCGTCGTGCCGGCAGTGCCGGTCAGCCGACCTTGATGGCCGCGACCGAGGCCGCCGCCTTCTCGGCGAGCGCGCCGGTCAGCGGCGCGGAGCCGGCCGCCTGGGCGCCGGCCTTCTGGCCCGCGTCCGAGACCACGTAGCCGAGGAACGACTTGACGAAGGTGCCCTTGGCCGAGTCGCTGTAGCTGGAGCAGGCGATCGCGTAGGACACCATCAGCAGCGGGTAGTCGCCGGAGGCGGAGGCCTTGCGGTCGATGCTCACCACGATGTCGTTGGCCGGACGGCCGGAGGCCAGCGGCGAGGCGTTCACCACGGCGGACGCGCCGTCGGCGGACGGCTTGTTCCAGGCGGAACCGACCTTGAGCGCCGCGACGCCGACGCCCTGCGGGACACCGGACTCGTCGATGTACGCGATCGCGCCGTCGGTGCTCGTCAGGACCCCGGCGACACCGGAGGTGCCCTGCGCCGAGTCGCCGCCGTTCAGCGGCCAGGCGTCGGCCTTGGCGTTGGTCCACACGTCGCCGGCGGCCTTGTTCAGGTAGTCGGTGAAGTTGTTCGTCGTGCCCGACTTGTCCGAGCGGTGCACGGGCGTGATCTTGGTCGACGGCAGCGTCACGCCCGGGTTGTCCGCGGCGATCGCCGGGTCGTTCCAGGTGGTGATCGCGCCGGTGAAGATCTTGGCGATCGTGGCCGGCGCGAGGTTCAGCGAGGTGACGCCCTTGAGGTTGAACGCCACCGCGATCGGCGAGACGTACACCGGGATGTCCCAGGCGCCGTCGGTGCCGCAGACCTTCTGCGACTGGGTCAGCTCGTCGGTGCTCATCGCGGCGTCCGAACCGGCCCAGGCCACACCACCGGCGAGGAACTGCTGACGGCCCGCACCCGACCCGGCCGGGTCGTAGTTGATGGTCAGGCCGGAGTTCTTCTGCTGCATCGCGGCGATCCAGGCCTGCATCGCCTGCTGCTGCGCCGAGGAGCCGGCACCGGAGAACGTGCCCGAGATGGCCGGTCCGGCACTCGTGGCGCCCGAGCCCGACGTCGCCGACGAGCCGCTGCCGGCCGTGGCGGTGTTGTTGTCCGAGCCACAAGCGGCCAGCGCCAGGGCGGTGAGCCCAGCCAGCACGGCGGCGCCCACTGCGTGCGTTCGCTTCACTATGTTCCCCATCGTCTCGTCGTAGCGCCGTGCGCGGCGCTGTCGAGGGCAGACGTTAGGGACCCGAGGTGACCGGCTTCCCGGCGGAAGGTGAACCCCGGGTGAACGCTGGACGACGATCTGGTCGCGCGTCCGAGTCCGCGGGCGCGGCCCCCGCAGCGGGGCTACTCGTCGGCGGAGAGCTTGTAGCCCAGACCACGCACGGTCGTCAGCAGGCGTGGGGTGGACGGGTCGTCCTCGATCTTGGCGCGCACCCGCTTGACGTGGACGTCGAGGGTCTTGGTGTCGCCGACGTAGTCCGCACCCCAGATCCGGTCGATCAGCTGGCCGCGGGTCAGCACCCGCCCGGGGTTGCGCAGCAGCAGCTCGAGCAGCTCGAACTCCTTCAGCGGGAAGGCGACCTGCTGGTCGTGCACCTTCACCACGTGCCGGTCGACGTCCATCTCCACCGGGCCCAGCACCAGCCGGGTCTGGTCCTCGTCGGACAGGTCGTCGTCCGGCGCGGGCGGCACCGGGGCGGGGGTCGCCTCGCGACGTCGCAGCACCGCCCGCACCCGCGCCAGCAGCTCGCGCGACGAGTACGGCTTGGTGACGTAGTCGTCGGCGCCGAGCTCGAGGCCGACCACCTTGTCGATCTCGCCGTCCTTGGCGGTCAGCATGATCACCGGGACGTCGCTGACCGCGCGCAGCCGCCGGCACACCTCCGTGCCGGGCAGGCCGGGCAGCATCAGGTCGAGCAGCACCAGGTCCGCACCGGTCTCCGCGAACCGGTCGAGCGCGTCGGGGCCGGTGGCCGCCGTCACCACGTCGTACCCCTCGCGGCGCAGCAGGTACTCGAGGGGTTCGCGGTAGGACTCCTCGTCCTCGACGAGCAGGATGCGGGTCACTGGGCGCTCCCGGGTGCGGACGTGGGACGGTCGGCCGACGACGCCGGCTCGGCGGTGGTGACGGTCGAGGGGCTGCTCGTGGTGGCGCTGCCGTCGGACGTACCGGTCGACTCCTCGGCGCGCGGCAGGCGCAATGTGAACGTGGAGCCGCGGCCGGGCTGGGACCACACGGTGACGTCACCGCCGTGGTCGGCGGCCACGTGCTTGACGATCGACAGGCCGAGCCCGGTCCCCCCGGTGTTCCGCGACCGCGCCGGGTCCACCCGGTAGAAGCGCTCGAAGATGCGGTCCTGCTCGGTGGGCGGGATGCCGACGCCCTGGTCGACCACGGCGATCTGCACCAGGTCCGCCGTGGTAGAGACGCCGACACCGACGCGGGTGGCGTCCGCCGAGTAGGCCACGGCGTTGTCCAGCAGGTTGCGCACGGCCGTGACCAGGAGGTTCCGGTCGCCGAACACCCGCGCACCGGTCTGCCCGCCGACGTCGATGACGATCCGCTTGCCGCTGGCCGTGGTCCGGGCGCGGTCCGCCGCCTCGGCCAGGACGCTGTCGACGTCGACCAGCTCCATGTCCTGCAGGGCATCCGTCACCTGAAGGCGGGACAGCTCGATGATCTCCTGCACCAGCAGGGCCAGCCGCTGCGCCTCCGACTGCATGCGGGCGGCGAACCGGCGGACGGCGGCCGGGTCGTCGGCGGCGTCCTGCACCGTCTCGGCGAGCAGCGACAGGGCGCCGACCGGCGTCTTCAGCTCGTGCGAGATGTTCACCACGAAGTCCCGCCGCATGGCCTCGAGCCGGCGGGCCTGGGTCAGGTCCTCCGCGAGCACCAGCAGCAGGTGCGGCATCACCTGGGCGACCCGCACCTCGAGCAGCAGCGTGCCGGAGCCGACCGGACCGCGCGGCAGGTCCAGCTCCGCGTCCCGGATCACGCCGTCGCGGCGCACCTCCGCCACCATGTCGCGCACCGCGGCGTGCACCAGGCGAGCGTCCCGCACCAGGCCGAGGGCGTGCGCCGGCGGGCTCGCCCGCACCACCCGGTCCGCGTCGTCCAGCACGATCGCCGACGAGCGGAGCACCGCCAGCGCCCGGACCAGGCCCTCGTCCAGCTCGGGCTCCGGTTGCGGCGGGACGCGGCGCTGGGCACGCTCGCTCAGTCGGAAGGCGAGCGTCGCGCCGATTCCGACGAGCAGCCCGACGAGGCCTCCGACGAACCAGGCGAGCTCGGTGTCCACAGCGCCACACCCTAGGGGCCGACGCCACGGCCAGGTCCTACCGGACGGGCCCGTGCCGTGGCACAGTGCCCAGTGTTCACCTGGGGGGGCACTTCCGTTCACCTGGACCTGGCACCCTGGCACCCGCACAAGCGGGAGAGGATGTTCATGCGCGAGATCTTCGACGCCGAGCTCAAGGCGCTCGGCGAGGACCTGCAGGCCATGAGCCGCAAGGTCGAGCAGGCCATCACGTCGGCGGGCATCGCCCTGGCGACGGCCGACCTGGGACTGGCCGAGCAGGTGATCGTGGACGACCTCGCGATCGACGAGCTCGAGCGGCACCTCGACGAGCGGTGCATCCACCTGCTCGCCCAGCAGCAGCCGGTCGCCACCGACCTGCGCATCGTCGTCTCGGCGCTGCGCATGAGCGCGACGCTCGAGCGGATGGGCGACCTCGCCCGGCACGTCGCGCAGGTGGCCCGCGGGCGGTACCCGCGACAGGCCGTGCCGCAGTCGCTGTCCGGCACGTTCGCCGAGATGCACGAGGCGGCGGTGCGGGTGGCGCGCCGGATGACGACCCTGCTCGAGACGCGCGACCTGGCGGTGGCCGAGTCGATCGAGTCCGACGACGACCTGCTCGACGCCCTGCACGCCGACACGTTCACCGCGATGCTCGGCGGCGAGTGGTCCGCCACCCCGCAGCAGACGATCGACGTGACGCTCCTGGGCCGGTACTACGAGCGGTTCGGCGACCACGGCGTGAGCATCGCCCAGCGCGTGGTGTACCTGGTGACCGGCGACCTGACGAAGGGTGAGCCCACCAGCCTGCGGGCGCACTGAGCCACCGCTCGGGCATCGCGCCCGACCGGCACCCGAACGACGAAGGGCGCCGCTCCTGCTCGGAGCGGCGCCCTTCTCGTCCAGCGGACCGAGGTCAGCGACCCTGGTTCGCCACGGCCTTGATCGCCTCGGCGGCGGCATCCGGGTCGAGGTACTTCCCACCGCGGACGGTCGGCTTCAGCGTCTCGGAGTCCAGCTCGTACACCAGCGGGATGCCCGTGGGGATGTTGATGCCGGCGATCGTGTCGGCGTCGACGTCGTCCAGGTGCTTGACCAGCGCGCGGATCGAGTTGCCGTGGGCCGCGACCAGCACCGTCTTGCCGGCCTGCAGGTCGGGGACGATGTCGCTGGTCCAGTACGGCAGCGCCCGCGTCAGCACGTTGGCCAGGGCTTCGGCGCGCGGGATCGGCTCACCGGCGTAGCGCGGGTCCGCGTCCTGCGAGAACTCCGAGCCGAGCTCGATGTCCGGCGGCGGCACGTCGTACGAGCGGCGCCAGAGCATGAACTGCTCCTCGCCGTACTCGTCGCGGATCTGCTTCTTGTCCTTGCCCTGCAGGGCGCCGTAGTGGCGCTCGTTCAGGCGCCAGCTGCGCTTGACCGGGATCCACAGGCGGTCCGCCACGTCGAGGGCGTAGTTCGCGGTGGTGATCGCGCGGCGCAGCAGCGAGGTGTGCACCACGTCCGGCAGCACGCCCTCGGCCTTGAGCAGCTCCCCGCCGCGCTTGGCCTCCTGCACGCCCTTCTCGGACAGCGCGACGTCGACCCAGCCGGTGAACAGGTTCTTCGCGTTCCATTCGCTCTCGCCGTGGCGGAGCAGCACGAGGGTGTAGGTCATGGCGTCCATCCTGCCGCAGGCGGGCGGCACCCGGCAGGACTGGGGTCCCCCGCGGACACCGCCGCGGACGGCCGGTCAGCGGGCCTCGGCGGCCACCGCGTAGACCTTGAGCATCTGGTCGGCGGCGGCGTCCCAGCCGAACCGCTCGGCGCTGGGCCGGGCCGCCTCGCCCCAGGCCGCCAGCGTGCCGTCGTCGTCCAGCGCCTGGCCCAGCACGTCCGCCCACACGGCCGGGTCGTGGCCGCGGACCAGCCGGCCGGAGCGCCCGTCCTCCACGATGCTGCGCAGCCCGCCCACGGCCGCGGCGACCACCGGGACGCCGGATGCCTGCGCCTCCGCGGCCACCAGGCCGAACGACTCCGAGCGGGACGGCATCGCCACCAGGTCGGCCGCGTGGTACCAGCCGACCAGGTTCTCCCGCGCCGCCGGCGGGTGCACCAGCAGGTCGTCGCCCACGCCGAGGGCCGCCGCGAGCGCAACCAGCTCCCGGACGGCGGTCGACCGACCGCTCGGCCCGCCGAGCACCACGAGCAGCGGGACGGGGCGTCCCGTCGCGCGCAGCACGCCGAGCGCCCGCACCAGCACGTCCGGGGCCTTGAGCAGCTGGACGCGGCCCGCGAACAGCACCACGCGGCGATCGGCGGGCAGGCCGAGCCGCGCACGGGCAGCCGCACGCGCGGCGGCGTCGGCCGGCCGGAACCGGTCCAGATCGACCCCCGGTTCGACGACGTGCACCCGCGCGGGGTCCGCGCCGTACAGCTCCACCAGCTGACGCGCCTCCGCCGGCGTGCTCGCCACCAGGGCGTCCGCCGCCTCGACCACCTGCTCCTCACCGACCACCCGGGAGACCGGCTCGGCATCGTCCCCCGGCGCGAGCGCCGCGTTCTTCACGCGGGCCAGCGTGTGGGCGGTGTGCACCAGCGGCGCCTCACAGCGGGCGGCGACGACGGCACCGACCTGGCCGGACAGCCAGTAGTGGGAGTGCACCACCTGGTACCAGCCCGGACGACGGGCCGCCTCCGACCGCAGCACGCCGGCGGTCATGCCGCACAGCATCTCCGGCAGGTCGCGCTTGTCGAGCCGCTCGAAGGGTCCGGCCGGCACGTGGTGCACCAGCACGGGCGGCGTCACGCCGGCCGGTACGTCGTCCGCCAGCAGCACGGCGCGGCGGTCGGCGCGGGACAGGGGTGCGCCGGCGGCGTCGGTGCCGCCGAGCACCACCGTCTCCGGCAGCTCGGACGACGTGGCACGCGTGAAGATCTCCACGCGGGCGCCGCGGGCGGCCAGCGCCCGGGACAGCTCGAGCACGTAGACGTTCATGCCCCCGGCGTCACCGGTACCCGGCTGGTCCAGCGGGGACGTGTGCACCGAGAGCATGGCGACGCGCGGCGCGTGCTCGAGGGTCACCGGGTCATTCTCACCTTCGGTGCGGACGAGCGCGGGTCGGCGTGACGCGTCACACGGTACCGGCCGCGGTGCCACCGACCGGGTCGACGGGAGGCTCGACGACCGGCGCGACGACCGGGACCACGCAGGCCGGCACCGGCAACGAGCGCGTGCACACCACGCCGCCGTCGCCGTCCAGCACGGTCAGCGCGCTGGAGTCCTGCTCGGCGACGACGGTCCAGCCGTCCACCACCTCGTGGTCCCGGGGGGTGCGGCCCGGCAGCGCGTCGTCGGCCCGGTGCGTCAGCAGCCCGTCGGCGTGGCGCGTGAACCGGGACAGCACCTCCGTGCCGCGCACGCCGACCACCACCTCCTCGCCGTCGATCAGCACGTGCGCCGGCTTGACCTCCGCGTCCGGGCGGGCGGGCGCTGCGGTGGCCGGCAGCACCTGCACGGACGCACCGGTGTCGGTGGCCACGTCCCACGCGAGCACGTGCACCGAGGCGTCCAGCTCGCCGGTGACGTAGGCGAACCGGCCGTCGGGGCTGAAGGCGAGGTGCCGGGGACCGGTACCGGGCGGGAACGTGGCGGCGACCCCGGCCGGGACCAGCCGCCGGCCGGCGACGTCCCGCGCGTAGCGGCGCACCTGGTCGGCACCCAGGTCCATCACCAGCACGTGGGCGCCGGAGGGGGTCATGACGACGTAGTGGGCGTGGGGCCCCTCCTGCCGGTCGGCGCGCGGGCCGTGGCCGTCGCCGGGCAGCCGCTGCGCGGGCTCGTCGTCGGCGAGCGTGCAGTCGGCCGCGAGGCGCAGCACGCCGAGCACCCCGTCGGCGTAGTTGGCGACGTACAGCAGGGCGGCCTCGGCATCCAGCAGCAGGTGGCACGGGGCCGAGCCGCCCGACGGCACCGTCGCGGTGGTCACCAGCGCGCCGTCCCGCACCGCGAAGGAGCTGACGGCGCCCGGCGAGCTCTCGTCGACGGCGTAGACCGTGCGGCCGTCCGGATGGGTCGCGACGAACGACGGTGCCGGCGTGACCACCACCTGGTGCGGGATGCCGAGCATCCCGTCGAGCGCGTCCAGCTCGACCCGCCAGACCCCTTCGCCGCGGCCCGTCGGCGTGCCGAAGCCCGCGCTGGGGTACGTGCCGATCCAGAGCATCGTCATGCCGGTCCTCCCGCCGCGGTGCCCGCGGTCGCCACCGTCGCGGTGGTCGTCGTGGTGGTCGTGCTCCGATCCAGCCACGCCGACGGCTGCTGCACCAGTCGACGGAGCGCCGCCAGCGCCCCACCGGTCATCGCGGGGAACTCACCGGCCCGCGCGGCACCCACCGTCACCGGCGACCACGGCGCCGTGATCACCAGCTCGTCGAGCGCTCGCGACACCTCGTCACGCACGTAGCCGTACAGCTGGCCGAACGTGCCGCCGAGCACCACCTGGTCGACGTCCACCACGTGGACCACGCCCGACAGGGCGATGCCGAGCGCCCGCCCCGCACCGGCGACCGCCGCCAGGGCCCGGGTGTCCCCTGCGGCGCAGGCGGCGACCAGCCGGTGCACCGGCGCACCGTCGGGGAGCCCGGCCACCCGCAGCATCGCCTCCTGCCCGGCACGCGCCTCGAGGGTGCCCAGCCGAGGGCCGCCCGGCATGCACGGGTCGACGACGACGTGCCCGATCTCGCCGCTCCAGCCGTGCTGACCGCGGAACAGCTCGCCGCCCAGCACCACGGCACCACCGATGCCGACCTCGCCGGACACGTACACGAAGCTCGGCTGCGGGCTGCCGCGACGCACCCGCGCCTCCGCCAGCGCAGCCAGCTTCGCCTCGTTGGCCAGGTCCGGCGGCAGGTCCGCCAGCGCCGGGTGCTGCACCAGCCGGCCCACCACGTCCACGTCGCGCCAGCCGAGGTTCGGCGCCACGCGCAGCGGCCCCGTACCGGCGTCCACCAGCCCGGGCAGCGCCAGGGAGGTGCCGACCACCCGCACGCCCTGGCCCACAAGGCGGCCCAGCACGCCGCCGACCAGCTGGGCGAGCCGGTCGAGCGTCTGCTCCGGTGACCGCGTCCGCTGGTCCCCCGCCTCGACCCGCTCGGCGAGCACCGTGCCGGCCAGGTCGACCGCCCGCAGGCCGAGGTAGTCGACGTTCACCTCCATGCCGATGCCGGCGAACGTGCCGCGCGCGGGCGCCAGCGGCACGGCGGGACGGCCGGCACGCTGCGCCGGACGCGGCAGCAGCTCGCGCACCATGCCGCCGCGGATCAGCTGCTCCACCAGCGAGGTGACGCTGGGACGGGCCAGCCCGGTGACCGCGGCGAGCTCGGCGCGGGACGGGGGCTCGCGCGCGTCCAGCACGTGCGCGAGCGCCACGGACAGGTTGTGCTCGCGCAGGTGCTCCTGTCGGGCGACGCCCGAACGGGCGCCGCGGGACTGCGAGGCCCACGGGTCGGCTGCCGGCACGGGCTTGACCCTACCGCCCGGCCTCGATAAATTCATGGCGGGAACTAATACGCCCGGCAACTCGACGAGGAGCACTCCCCATGACGCGTACCCCCACCCGCGACGACCACTTCTCCTTCGGTCTGTGGACCGTCGGCTGGGCCGCGCAGGACCAGTTCGGCAGCGCCACCCGCCCGTGGCTCGACCCGGTCGAGTCGGTGCACAAGCTCGCCGAGCTCGGCGCCGCGCACGTGACCTTCCACGACGACGACGTGGTGCCGTTCGGCTCCTCGGACGCCGACCGCGAGAAGATCCTGGACCGCTTCCGCGGTGCGCTGGCGGAGACCGGCATCACGGTCGAGATGGTGACCACCAACACCTTCAGCCACCCGATCTTCAAGGACGGCGCGTTCACCTCGAACGACCGCCGCGTGCGCCGCTACGGTCTGCGCAAGATCCTGCGCAACGTCGACCTGGCGGCCTCGCTCGACGCCGACACCTTCGTCATGTGGGGCGGCCGTGAGGGCGCCGAGTACGACTCCGCGAAGGACCTGTACGCCGCCCACGAGCGCTACGCCGAGGGCATCGACACCGTCGCCGCGTACATCAAGGAGAAGGGCTACAAGCTCCGCATCGCGCTGGAGCCGAAGCCGAACGAGCCCCGCGGCGACATCCTGCTGCCGACCGTCGGCCACGCCCTCGCCTTCATCGCCAAGCTGGAGAACGGCGACATCGTCGGCCTGAACCCGGAGACCGGGCACGAGCAGATGGCGGGCCTGAACTACACCACCGGCCTGGCGCAGGCGCTGTGGGCCGGCAAGCTGTTCCACATCGACCTGAACGGCCAGAAGTCGATCAAGTTCGACCAGGACCTGGTGTTCGGCCACGGTGAGCTGTTCTCGGCCTTCGGCACCGTCGACCTGCTGGAGAACGGCTTCCCCTCCGGCGGCCCGACGTACACCGGCCCCCGCCACTTCGACTACAAGCCCTCGCGCACCGAGGACATGAAGGGCGTGTGGGACTCCGCCGCCGCCAACATGGCGACGTACCTGCTGCTCAAGGAGCGCGCACAGGCGTTCCGTGCCGACCCCGAGGTGCAGGCCGCCCTGGAGGAGGCCGGCGTGTTCGAGCTGGCCCAGCCGACGATGGCGGAGGGCGAGACGATCGCCGACCTGCTGGCCGACCGGTCCGCGTTCGAGGACCTCGACGTCGACGCCGTCGCGGCGCGCGGCTTCCGGTTCGTGCGGCTCAACCAGCTCGCGCTCGAGCACACTCTCGGCGCGCGATGAGCCTGGTCGCCGGGGTCGACTCGTCGACCCAGTCCTGCAAGGTCGTCGTGCGGGACGCCACGACCGGAGCGCTCGTGCGCTCCGGTCGCGCGGCGCACCCGGACGGCACCGAGGTGGACCCGCAGGCGTGGTGGGCGGCCCTCCAGGTCGCGATCGACCAGGCGGGCGGGCTCGACGACGTCGAGGCGCTGGCCGTCGGTGGGCAGCAGCACGGCATGGTCGCCCTGGACGCCTCCGGCGAGGTGGTGCGGGACGCGCTGCTGTGGAACGACACCCGGTCCGCGCCGGCGGCGCGCGAGCTGATCGACGAGCTCGGCGGGCCGCAGGCGTGGGCGTCGGCGATCGGCTCCGTGCCGGTCGCGTCGCTCACCGTGACCAAGCTGCGCTGGCTGCGGGACGCCGAACCGGCGAACGCCGCCCGCGTGGCGGCCGTCGCGCTGCCGCACGACTGGCTGACGTGGCGGCTGGCCGGCGGGTTCGGCGAGCTCGGTTTCGAGGGCCTGGCCACCGACCGGTCGGACGTGTCCGGCACGGGCTACTGGTCGCCGTTCGACGAGGCGTACCGGCTGGACCTGCTGGAACGGGCCCTCGGCTCCGTCCCGGCCCTGCCGCGCGTGCGCGGCCCGCACGACGTGGCGGGTCGCACGGCCGCCGGGGTGCCGCTCGGCCCGGGTGCCGGGGACAACGCCGCCGCGGCGCTGGCCCTGGGCCTCGGCCCGGGCGACGTGTCGGTGTCCATCGGCACGTCGGGCGTGGTGGCCGCGGTCGCCGACGCCCCGACCGCCGACGGGTCCGGCCTGGTGACCGGCTTCGCCGACGCCACCGGCCGGTACCTGCCGCTGGCGTGCACGCTGAACGCCTCGCGCATCCTCGACTGGGCGTGCCGGCTGCTGGGCGTGGACTACGACGAGCTGTCCCGGCTCGCCCTGTCCGCACCCTCCGGTGCCGACGGTCTGGTGCTGGTGCCGTACTTCGAGGGTGAGCGCACCCCCGACCGGCCCACCGCCACGGCGTCCCTGCACGGGATGACCCTGACCAGCTCGACGCGGGAGCACATCGCCCGGGCCGCGGTCGAGGGGCTGCTGTGCTCGCTCGCCGACGGCATCGACGCGCTGCGTGCCGTCGGGGTGCCCGTGCAGCGGGCGTTCCTGGTGGGCGGCGGGGCCCGGTCCGAGGCGGTGCGCCGCCTCGCCCCCGGTGTGCTCGGTCTGGACGTGCTGGTGCCGCCGGCCGGCGAGTACGTGGCCGACGGCGCGGCCCGCCAGGCCGCGTGGGTGCTGTCCGGCGGGGACACGCCCCCGGCGTGGCAGCTCGGTGGCGAGCCGGAGCGGTTCACGGGCGATCCCCAGCCGCACGTGCGGGAGCGGTACGCCGCCGCACGCGACCTCACCCTCGAGCGGGTGCGCTGAGGGTCGCCAGAGCTCGGCCGTTCCCGCACCGGCGGCACGAGCCGCCGCGGGGTCACGACGAAGCGGCCGACGAGAAGGGGCCCGGTCACTCATCGGTGACCGGGCCCCTTCGTCGTTCGGGGGTGCGAGGCGTCAGTGGGCGGCCTCGTACGCCGCGCGCACCTCGGCCGAGATCCGGCCGCGCTCGGAGACGTGGTGGCCGTTCGCCTTCGCCCAGTCGCGGATCGCCTGCGCGTCGCCGCGCGAGGCGCGCCCGCGGGGCGCTGCCGACGTCTTCGCGGCGCCGCCGCGGCCGCTCACCTTGCGTGCGTGACCGGTCCACTGGGCGAGCGCGTCGCGCAGCTTGGCGGCATTTTCCGTCGTGAGGTCGATCTCGTACGAGACGCCGTCCAGACCGAACGTGACCGTCTCGTCAGCAGTTCCGCCGTCGAGGTCGTCGACCAGGAGAACCTGGACCTTCTGTGCCATTGCGTGCTCCCGGGGGTCTCGCCAGCGCATTGTGCGCCGACGCGCCAAGGATGACACCCCCGTGAAAAGTCCGTCAAACGGTGGGAGGGCCGTCCACATTTTCTTCGCGGGACTGCTGCCGCTGCTGCGCATCGATTTGCGCCTGCGCACGACGTTCGTTGCGGTCCGCATTGATCACGGCACGCAGGCCGAACCAGAAGATCAGGCCGACACCGATCGACGGCGCTACCGCGGCGAGCACGCCACCCCACCCGGACATAGGACCTACCCCTGCGGCTTGACCAACGGAAACAGGATGGTGTCGCGGATTCCGAGGCCGGTGAGTGCGATCAGCAGGCGGTCGATCCCCATGCCCATGCCCCCCGACGGCGGCATCGCGAACTCCATCGCGGTGAGGAAGTCCTCGTCGATCCGCATCGCCTCGTCGTCCCCACGCGCCGCGAGCAGGGCCTGCGCCTCGAACCGGGCCCGCTGCACCACCGGGTCCACCAGCTCGGAGTAGGCCGTCGCCAGCTCCATGCCGCGCACGTACAGGTCCCACTTCTCCACCAGGCCCGGCTTGGACCGGTGGTCGCGGGTCAACGGAGAGGTCTCCACCGGGAAATCGCGCACGAACGTCGGAGCGACCAGGTGGTGTCCGACGTGGTGCTCCCACAACGTCTCGACCATCTTCCCGTGGTTGCGCACCGCCGGGTCCAGCTCCACCTCGGCCTTCTCCAGCAGCTTGCGAAGATGGTCGTCGGAGGTGTCGTGCGTGATCTCCTCGCCGATCGCCTCGGACAGCGAGTCGTACATCGGCAGATGCGTCCACTGCCCGCCGACGTCGTATTCCGTGCCGTCGGCCAACGTCATCACGGTGGTGCCGAAGGCCTCCTGGGCGGCGGTCTGCACCAGATCCTGCGTGAGGGCCGCCATGGTGTCGTAATCGCCGTATGCCTCGTACGCCTCGAGCATCGCGAACTCCGGCGAGTGCGTGGCGTCCACACCCTCGTTGCGGAAGTTCCGGTTGATCTCGAACACGCGCTCCACGCCACCGACGGCGGCGCGCTTGAGGAACAGCTCCGGTGCGATGCGCAGGAACAGCGGGATGTCGAACGCATTCATGTGCGTCTCGAACTGGCGCGCGGCCGCACCCTCCGGGCGTGCCTGCAGCATCGGGGTCTCGACCTCGAGGAAGCTGCGCCGCCACAGGTTCTCGCGCAACGAGCGGACGACGGCAGCCCGCGTGCGGACCATGTCGCGGGCGCCTTGCCGCACGATCAGGTCGACGTAGCGCTGGCGCACCCGCGCCTCGTCGGACAGCTCGGCACCCTCGTAGAGGTTGGGCAGCGGCCGGATCGCCTTGGCCGCGATCTGCCACTCGTCGGCCATCACGGACAGCTCGCCGCGGCGGCTGGACACCACGCGCCCGTGCACGAAGAGGTGGTCGCCCAGGTCGACGTCGGCCTTGAACGCCGCAAGTCGCTCGGTGCCGACGTTGGCCTCCGAGAGCATCGCCTGCAGCCGCCTCCCCGCACCGTCCTGCAGCGTGACGAAGCAGAGCCTGCCGGTGTTGCGCAGGAAGACGACGCGGCCGGCGACGCCCACCTCGTCGTCCGTCTCCTGGCCCGGCTCGAGGTCCGGGTGGGCCGCACGCACCGCGGCGATCGTCTGCGTGCGCGGCACCCCGACGGGGTATGCCGCGACACCCTCGGACAGCAGCCGCTCGCGCTTCGCCCGGCGGATGGCGATCTGCTCGGGGACGTCGTCGGATGCGAGGGCGGCCGGCCGCGCGCGCTCGACGGGCGCGGCGGGCTGCGACGGGGTGGGGCTGACGGTCACCGCGCAATCCTAGGTCGCGGGCCGGACCGACCTCGGGGCCGCTGCGACGACGGGCGGGGCCGGCCCTGGCCGCGCGGCCTGCACCGGACCTCGTCAGACCGCCTCGTCGACCACCACGGACTCGGCGGGTCGGTCCGCAGTCAGCCGCAGCGTGCCGTGCCGGCCCCACGCCGTCACCGTGTAGTCACCGAGGTACCCGTCGAGCACGAACCGGCCGTCGGCATCGGTGCGGACGGTCGTGGCGGGCAGCCACCACTCGCCCTTCACCAGGGCGAGCAGCGCGTCGTAGGCCGGCTTGGGGGTGCCGTCGGGACGGACCAGGCCCGCCGGGGCACCCAGCCACGAGCCGTCGTC
>NCKG01000279.1:0-2496 GCA_002279095.1 Cellulomonas sp. 14-74-6 | reverse complement strand
GGCGCCGGCAAGTCGACCCTGGGACGCCTGCTCGCCGGCATCCACCCGCCGACGGGCGGACGGGTGACCGTGGGCGGTGTCCCGCTGGTCGACCTCCCGCTGGACGAGCTGCGCGGGCACGTCGCCCTGGTCACGCAGGAGCACCACGTCTTCGTCGGCTCGGTCGCCGACAACCTCCGGCTGGCCGCCGAGCACGCCGACGACCGCGCCCTGGAGCACGCGCTGCGGGCGGTCGACGCGTGGGACTGGGTCCAGGCCCTCCCCGAGGGTCTCGGCACCGCGGTCGGCTCGGTCGGGGCAGCGCTGACCCCGGCCCAGGCGCAGCAGCTCGCCCTGGCGCGGCTCGTGCTGCTGGACCCGCACACCCTGGTGCTCGACGAGGCCACGTCGCTGCTGGACCCGCGGGCCGCACGGCACCTGGAGCGGTCGCTCTCGGCGGTCCTCGCCGGACGGACGGTCGTAGCGATCGCGCACCGCCTGCACACCGCGCACGACGCGGACCGGGTCGCCGTGGTGCAGGACGGGATGGTCAGCGAGATCGGCGCCCACGACGACCTCGTCGCCGCCGGCGGCGACTACGCCGCGCTGTGGCGCTCGTGGCAGCACGAGGCCTGACCAGGTCCGGGTCCTGAGCCGGAGGTGGGGGCGCCACCGGACGGCCGACGTCAGGAGGGACGGTCGCCCTGTCCTCCCGTCGCGCCGGGCACGTCCGACGCCTCGTCGCCGAACGGGTTGCCGTCCTCGAACGGGTTGCCGCGCGCCTCGTCCCGCACCATGCGCCACCACAGCAGCAGCGCGAACCCGGCGAAGATCCACCACTGCGCGGCGTAGGACAGGTTCTGCAGGTTCAGCCCCGTGCCGCGCCTGGTCGGCGGCGGCAGCACCGTCGGTGGGTCACCCTGCGCGGGGTCGGACGACGCGAGCACCACGTAGCCGGTCCACGTGGGTCCGCCCCACACCCCGACGAGCTCGGCCGGGCTGATCGCCTCGGTGCGCCCGCCGGACACCCCGGCTCCGGGAGCCTCCCCCGCCTGCAGGTACCCCACCACGGACACGGCACCGCCGGGTGCCGCGGGCAGCGGCTCACCGTCGGGCACGAACCCCCGCACGACGGCGAGCACCGCGGCGCCCTGCGGGGTGCTGACCTGCAGCGGCGTGAGCACCAGCGACCCGCGCCGGCCACCGACCACCCGGCCGGTCACCTGCAGCTGCCCCGCCGGGTCGTAGCTGCCCGAGACCTGCACCTTCCGCCCCACCATTCCGCCCGTGAACGGCTGCTGCGGTGCGATCACCTGGTCGAGCGGGACGGGTGCCGCCGTGGTCAGCTCCGCCTGGTGCCGCTGCTCGGCGGCGGCCCCGCGGACCTGTGCACGGTCCAGCTGCCAGACCCCGAGCCGGGCGCTCACCGCCGCCGCCAGGAGCAGCAGCGCGAGCATCCCGAGCATCCGCGGCGTCACCGCAGCCCGGAACCAGCGCGCCGCCCCACCGGACGATGCCGGGACGTCGGTCCCCACCGCGTCTGGGACCTGCGTCCCATTCGGGTCTGTGACCGGTGCAGACGCGTCCCCGGAAGCCTGCTCGGCACGTCCCGGACCGCGGTCCGACGCCGGGCCGGGCGGTGCGCTCGACAAGGGGCTCATGGGCACGTGCCACGGTACCTCGGCACTCGGGAGCAGCACCGTGACCAGGGCAGACGTGCGCTCGGCGGCACCTGCGGAACCGATGCGGGCCGCACCGGTGCGCCGCCCGTCGCCATGGGGTTGTATGGCGCTATGAGCCTTGTCACAGCGCTCCCTGGGCCCGATGTCCCGGATTCGGAGCTGCGGCTCACGCAAGGCTAGGGTCCGGGACCGGCCCAGACCGACCGTCGACGAGGGGAAGACACCGATGAGCACGACGACGGAGAAGCCTGCGGCCTGGCGCCACGGGGCGGGCGCCCAGCTCGAGGCATCGACCCTCGAGCGCATCGACCAGTGGTGGCGTGCCGCCAACTACCTGTCGGTCGGCCAGATCTACCTGCTGAACAACCCGCTGCTGCGCGAGCCGCTCAGCCGGGACGACGTCAAGCCGCGCCTGCTGGGCCACTGGGGCACCACACCGGGCCTGAACTTCCTGTACGCGCACCTGAACCGCGCCATCGCGGAGCGCTCGCAGTCGACCGTCTACGTCACCGGCCCGGGCCACGGGGGCCCCGGCCTCGTCGCGAGCGCCTACCTGGACGGCACGTACTCCGAGATCTACACGAACATCACCGAGGACGAGGACGGGCTGCGCAAGCTGTTCCGCCAGTTCTCCTTCCCGGGCGGCATCCCGTCGCACGTCGCCCCGGAGACGCCGGGCTCGATCCACGAGGGCGGCGAGCTCGGCTACGCGCTGTCCCACGCGTACGGCGCGGCGTTCGACAACCCCGACCTGCTGGTCGCCGCGGTCGTCGGCGACGGCGAGGCGGAGACCGGCCCGCTGGCCACCAGCTGGCACTCGAACAAGTTCGTCAAC
>NCKG01000278.1:0-2499 GCA_002279095.1 Cellulomonas sp. 14-74-6 | reverse complement strand
GGTGACCCGCCGGTACAGCGGTGCGGGCCTGCCCGACGACACCATCGACGTGACGCTCACCGGGTCGGCGGGCCAGTCGTTCGGCGCGTTCCTGCCCAAGGGCGTGACGCTGCGCCTGTTCGGCGATGCGAACGACTACGTCGGCAAAGGCCTGTCGGGCGGTCGCCTCGTCGTCCGGCCGCACCGCAGCTCGGTGCTGTCGGGCCGGAACAACGTCGTCGCCGGCAACGTCATCGGGTACGGCGCGACGTCGGGCGAGGTCTTCCTGCGCGGGCTGGTGGGGGAGCGCTTCGGTGTGCGCAACTCCGGCGCGACGCTCGTCGTCGAAGGGGTGGGCGACCACGCCTGCGAGTACATGACGGGCGGAACCGTCGTCGTGCTCGGTCCGACGGGGCGCAACCTCGCGGCCGGCATGTCGGGCGGCACGGCGTACGTGCTGGACCTGCAGCCGGCGCTGGTCAACACGCAGGCCGCCGCCAGTGGTGAGCTCGCCCTCCAGCCGCTGGACGACGCCGACGTCGTGCTGGTGACGGGCCTGCTGCGCCGGCACCTCGACGAGACCGGTTCGCCGGTGGCGGCGCAGCTGCTCGAGGACGCCGAGGCGGTGCGCACACGGTTCACCCGGCTGCTGCCGACCGAGTACGCGCGCGTCCGCGAAGCCCTGTCCAAGGCGGCCGCCGAGGGGCTCGACCCCACGGCCCCCGGTGTGTGGGAGCGGATCCTGGAGGTGGCGCATGGCTGACCCGCGTGGGTTCCTCAAGGTGCGCGACCGTCAGCTACCGCCGAACCGCCCGGTCGAGGTCCGCATCCAGGACTGGAAGGACGTCCACGAGCAGCTGCCCGAGGGCCAGCCGTTCCTGCGCGCCCAGGCGGGTCGCTGCATGGACTGCGGCATCCCGTTCTGCCACAACGGCTGCCCGCTGGGGAACCTGATCCCCGAGTGGAACGACCTGGTGTGGCGGGGTCAGTGGGCGGACGCCGTCGAGCGCCTGCATGCGACCAACAACTTCCCGGAGTTCACCGGCCGCATCTGCCCGGCGCCGTGCGAGTCGTCGTGCGTGCTCGGCATCAGCCAGCCGCCGGTCACCATCAAGAACGTCGAGGTCTCGATCATCGACGAGGCGTTCGAGCGCGGGTACGTCACCCCGCAGGTGCCGCAGCGCCTCACCGGTCACACGGTCGCCGTGGTCGGCTCGGGGCCCGCCGGCCTCGCGGCGGCCCAGCAGCTGACGCGTGCGGGCCATACGGTGGCGGTGTACGAGCGTGACGACGCGATCGGCGGCCTGCTGCGTTACGGGGTGCCGGACTTCAAGCTCGAGAAGCGGCACATCGACCGCCGTCTGACGCAGATGTCGGCGGAGGGCACCCGGTTCCGGCCCAACGTCGAGATCGGTCGCGACATCACCTGGGACGACCTGCGGGCCCGGTACGACGCGGTGGTCGTGGCCACGGGTGCGACCGTGCCGCGCGACCTGCCGCTGCCGGGCCGTGAGCTCGACGGCATCCACGTCGCGATGGACTACCTGCACCAGGCCAACGTCGTGGCCGCCGGTGGGACCGTGCCGGACCAGATCACCGCCGAGGGCAAGCACGTGGTGATCATCGGCGGCGGGGACACCGGCTCCGACTGCCTCGGTACGGCGCTGCGGCAGGGTGCCGCCTCCGTCACGACGCTCGCGATCGGCAGGCGTCCGCCGTCGCACCGGACCGCGGACCAGCCGTGGCCGACCGACCCCGTGCTGTTCGAGGTCTCGTCCTCGCACGAGGAGGGCGGCGAGCGCGCGTACCTCGCGTCGACGGTCGCCTTCATCGGTGGGGAGGGCGACGACGCCGGCGCGGTCCGGCACCTGCGCCTGGCGCGGACCGAGTACCTGCCGGACGGGACCCGGGCGCCGACCCCGGGCACGGAGCAGGACGTGCCTGCGGACCTGGTGCTGATCTGCATGGGCTTCTCCGGTCCCGAGACGGGTGCGCTGGTCGACCAGATCGGCGTGCGCGTGACGCGGCGGTCCACGATCCAGCGTTCGGCCGACTTCGCCGTGGGGGTTCCGGGCGTGTTCGTCGCGGGCGACGCCGGCCGTGGTCAGTCGCTCGTGGTCTGGGCGATCGCCGAGGGCCGGGCGGCCGCCGCCGCGGTGGACACCTACCTGAACGGCGTGTCGGAGCTCCCCGCACCGGTCGAGGCGACCACCCAGGCGCTGCGCCCCTGACCAGCAGGCGAGCGCAGCACGACCAGCACGTGACACATCACACCCGCGACCGCGGATAACCCCTGCCCACACGACGGGGCCAGGACGTTCGGCTGCGGCCCGAAAACCGAGAGGGAATAGGCTCGAACCATGCGTAGAGCGAAGATCGTCTGCACCATCGGCCCCGCGACGGAGTCGCCCGAGCAGATCCAGGCACTGGTCGACGCGGGTATGGACGTGGCGCGACTGAACCGCAGCCACGGTGAGACCGAGGTGCACCAGCGCGTCTACAACAACGTGCGCGCCGCAG
>NCKG01000277.1:0-2502 GCA_002279095.1 Cellulomonas sp. 14-74-6 | reverse complement strand
GGGATGAACGAGATCGTCTTCCCCGCCGCCATCCTGCAGCCGCCGTTCTTCGACGCGGACGCGGACGACGCGGTGAACTACGGCGGCATCGGCGCGGTGATCGGCCACGAGATCGGGCACGGGTTCGACGACCAGGGCAGCAAGTACGACGGCACCGGCCGGCTCGCCGACTGGTGGACCGCCGAGGACCGCGCCGAGTTCGAGGCCCGCACCAAGGCCCTGGTCGACCAGTACGACGGGTACTCCCCCGCCCAGCTGGACGGCAGCCACCATGTCAACGGCGCCCTGACGATCGGCGAGAACATCGGCGACCTCGGCGGCATGGCGATCGCACTGAGGGCCTACCGCATCGCGCTCGGTCGGCCGCTGGAGGAGGCCCCCGTGATCGACGGGCTCACCGGGGTGCAGCGGGTGCTGATCGGCTGGGCGCAGGCGTGGCGGTCCAAGGGCCGCGACGCCGAGGTGATCCGGCGCCTGGCCGTCGACCCGCACAGCCCCGAGCAGTTCCGCTGCAACGGCGTCGTCCGCAACCTCGACGCGTTCTACGAGGCGTTCGACGTCCAGCCGGGCGACGGCCTGTACCTGCCGCCGGAGGAGCGCGTCAGCATCTGGTGACGGGCGGGGCCGGTCCCCGGACTAGCCCTTGCCCTTGCCCTTCCCCTTGCCACCAGCGTCGCCGCCCGCAGGGCCCGGTGACGCGCTCGTCACGTTCGACGCGGCGGTCGCGGACGGAGCCGTGCCCTGCGGGAGCAGCGTCAGCGACTCGCGCGCCAGGCGGAAGCCGACCCCGCCCGCATCGGTGCAGGTGACGCCGTCCGTCGCGCTGGTGCACGTCCGTCCGCCGAGCGTGCTCGAGCTCCCGTAGGGCAGCGTCGGGACGTCCTGGCCCGCGGGTCCCGGGACGGGCCCGGTCTCGCAAGGGGTGGCGACACCCTGGGCGTCCAGCACCACCGTGTGCCCGACGGTGCCGGTGCACCCGGCGACCGGCGGCACGGTGAAGGTCGCGTTGGCGATGGTGCACGTCGCCGAGTCGGCGGTCAGCGTGCAGGCGATGTTGCCGCTCGGCAGCCGGAAGTGCGCCGGGCCTGACGACGCCGAGGCGCTCGGGGCGGGCGAGCTGGAACCGCCCACCGAGCTGCCCGTGGTGGCAGCGGTGCCGGTCCGGGCACCCCGGTTGACCCCCGTGACCACCAGCGCGATGACGAGGGCACCGACCAGCACCGCGTCGACGGCCACGAGGATGCGGATCAGCCGGTCCCGGTCCGGACGCGCGACGGCGCTCACCGCAGGCACCTGGTCCGGGCCCGGACCTTCCTGGTCCGGGCACCGACGGGCGTCGTCTCGGCACGAGCGGGCACACGGGCTCCGATCTGTCGCAATTGGCCTGGCTCGGCTCGAGTCTGCCTGCCCGCAGGGGCCGGGCGCACCTCGGCAGGGCCCGCGGGCCGTGTGCACGGGTCGCGTGCCATGATCGTCGGCGGCCGCCACCCGCGGCCTCCGCGCCGGCCCGATCGGTCGGCCCATCCCGCAGGAGTTGCACGTGCCCGGACAGAACCTGACCCGTGACGAGGCGCGCCGGCGCGCCTCCCTCGTCCAGACCGCCAGCTACGAGGTGGCTCTCGACCTGACCACGGGCCCGAGCACGTTCCTGTCCCGCAGCACGGTGCGGTTCACGGCCACCGAGGGCGCGTCGACCTTCATCGACCTGATCGCGCCGACGGTGCGCGAGGTGGTGCTCAACGGCCGCGGCCTCGATCCCGCCGACGTGGTGGCGGACTCGCGGATCCGGCTGGACGGGCTGGCGGCCGAGAACGAGCTGGTGGTCGTGGCGGACTGCGCCTACATGAACACCGGTGAGGGCCTGCACCGGTTCGTCGACCCGGTGGACGACGAGGTCTACCTGTACAGCCAGTTCGAGGTGGCCGACAGCCGGCGGGTGTTCGCGGTGTTCGAGCAGCCGGACCTCAAGGCGACGTTCACGTTCACCGTCACGGCACCGGCGCACTGGACCGTCGTCTCCAACGGCCCCGCGGTCGGCCAGCCGGTACGCATCGAGGGCGGCGTGAACCGCAACGGCGGCACCGACCGCGGCATCGCGGTGTGGCAGTTCGAGACGACCCCACGCATCTCGTCGTACATCACGGCGATCGTGGCCGGCCCGTACCACGGTGAGCACCGCGAGCTGACCAGCATCGACGGGCGCACCGTCCCGCTCGGGGTCTACTGCCGCGCCTCGCTGGCCGAGCACCTGGACACCGACAACATCGTCGACATCACGCGCGCCGGCTTCGCGTTCTACGAGAAGACGTTCGGCACGCCGTACCCGTTCGCCAAGTACGACCAGCTGTTCGTGCCGGAGTTCAACGCGGGCGCGATGGAGAACGCCGGCTGCGTCACCTTCGTCGAGACCTACGTCTTCCGCTCCAAGGTCCCCGACGCCACGGTCGAGCGCCGCGCGGTGACGATCCTGCACGAGCTGGCCCACATGTGGTTCGGCGACCT
>NCKG01000276.1:0-2530 GCA_002279095.1 Cellulomonas sp. 14-74-6 | reverse complement strand
GGGGTCCGGTGCTCGTCGTCATCGCGGGCAGGACGCTCCAGGTCGCGTTCAGGCACTCCCACAGCTCGGTGGAGATGATTTCCCGCACCCGCCGTGCGTTCTCCCGGGCCGCGACCACCGCGCCCGTGACGGACGAGGCGGACCACCGGTCGTAGGCCAGCACGGCCAGCACGTGCTCCCGGCCCACCTCCACCTCGGGCGCTGGCACCGGCCGGTCCATCACCGAGAGCAGCGAACGGCACGCCAGGTCCTCCTCCGCCCACGGGTCCTCCGCGAGCAGCTGCACGTGCACGTCGAGCAGGCGGGCTGTGTCGTCGGCACGCTCGACGTAGCGGCCGATCCAGAACAGCGCCTCGGCGATGCGACTCAGCACGGTGCACCGCCGGTCGTCCGGGCCTGCTGCTGCTGCATCTGCTGACCGCGCAGGTCCTCTGGACCCGCGTCGATCGGCACCGACGCCTCCTTCGCGACGGCCTGCGGCGGCGTGTGCGGTGCGGCGGGACCTCGGCGTGCCATCCGACCGAGCACCCACGTGTCCTTGGACCCGCCACCCTGGGACGAGTTGACGACCAGCTGGCCCTCGGGCAGCGCCACCCGGGTGAGCCCACCTGGCAGCACCGAGACGTGCTCGCCGTCGTTGACGGCGAACGGCCGCAGGTCCACGTGCCGCGGCCGGAGCCCCTCCTCCACGAGGGTCGGGACGGTGGACAGCTGGACGACCGGCTGGGCGATCCACCCGCGAGGGTCGGCCAGGAGCCGGTCGCGCAACGCGGCCAGCTCGGCGACGCTCGCGGCGGGCCCGACGACGATGCCCTTGCCGCCCGACCCGTCGACCGGCTTGACCACCAGCTCGTCCAGCCGGTCGAGCACCTCCTCGAGCGCACCCGGCTCCTCGAGGCGCCACGTGTCGACGTTCGCCAGGATCGGTTCCTCACGCAGGAAGTACCGGATCAGGTCGGGGACGAACGTGTAGACGAGCTTGTCGTCGGCCACGCCGTTGCCGACGGCGTTGGCCAGGGTCACCGTCCCGTTGCGCGCGCACGCGAGCAGCCCAGGGCAGCCCAGCACGGAGTCCGAACGGAACACCACCGGGTCGAGGAAGTCGTCGTCCACCCGCCGGTAGATCACGTCCACCCGACGACGGCCCTGCGTGGTGCGCATCCAGACGCGACCGCCCGCGCAGAACAGGTCCCTGCCCTCGACGAGCTCGACGCCCATCATCCGCGCGAGCAACGTGTGTTCGAAGTACGCGCTGTTGTGCACGCCCGGGGTGAGGACGACGACCGTCGGCTCGTCGACCCCCGCAGGCGCAGCAGCCGTCAGCGCGGCGTGCAGCCGACGCGGGTAGTCGGCAACGGGGCGGATCCGCAGCGTCGCGAACAGCTCCGGGAAGGTCTGCACCATGGACCGCCGGTTGGCCAGCACGTAGCTCACGCCGCTGGGCACGCGGACGTTGTCCTCGAGCACCCGCCATCCGCCGTGCCCGTCACGCACCAGGTCGATGCCGGAGACGTGCACCCGGACCCCGTTGGGCGGTTCGATGCCACGGGCCGCGCGGCAGAAGTGGTGCGAGGACACGATGACCGAACGCGGCACGACGCCGTCCGCCACGGCCCGTTGCGGTCCGTACACGTCCGCCAGGAACGCCTCGAGGGCGCGCACGCGCTGGGCGACCCCGGGGGCGACGTGGTCCCACTCGTCCTCCGCCAGCACACGCGGCACCACGTCCACCGGGAAGGGCCGCTCCTCACCGGCGTAGTCGAAGGTGACGCCCTGCTTGAGGTACGACCGCGCGAGGCCGTCGGCTCGTGCACGCAGCTCGTCGGCGGTGAGCCGCGCGACCGCCGCGTGCACCTGCTGGTATGCGGTCAGCACGGTCCCGTCGGGACCGAGCATCTCGTCCCACGCCCTCCCGGTGGGATAGCCGTCGAACAGGTCCGCCATGTCGGGAGGCTAGGAGCGGGATGTCTCGGCCGCGTTACGCCGTGTTACGTGCGACGACCGACCGCTACCGTTCCTCACCATGGCCGGCAGCTGGTGGCGCACCCTCCTCGACCGGTGGCGACCGTCGGGCAGTCCCGTGCCGACGTCGGTCCCACGCACGGCCGCGAGCGCTGCGTCGGCCCCGTCGGTCGCTCGTCACCGGACGCTCGCCGACTTCCAGGGGACCGTGCGTCCGGTCTACTCGCCTGACCTCGACGGTGCACCGGACCCCGGCGAGATCGTCTGGACCTGGGTGCCCTTCGAGGAAGACCCGAGCCAGGGCGAGGACCGGCCCACCCTGCTCGTGGGCCGCGACGGACCGTGGCTGCTGGGACTGATGCTGACGAGCAAGGACCACGTCCCTGACGGCGAGGCGGGCGGCGTGCGTGCCGACCGTCACGGCCAGGTGTGGCTGGACCTCGGCACCGGGCCCTGGGACCAGCGCCGCCGGCCGAGCGAGGTACGCCTCGACCGCGTGCTGCGGATCGACCCTGCGGCGGTGCGTCGCGAGGGCGCCGTGCTTCCGCGTGCGACGTTCGACCTGGTC
>NCKG01000275.1:0-2531 GCA_002279095.1 Cellulomonas sp. 14-74-6 | reverse complement strand
CGCAACTCAGGCGGGTACCTCCTGGACGCACCACTCGACATGACCCCGATCCCAACCCCTCCAAGAACTGGAGTCTCCGGACACGCCGGGGCGGTTCAGAACCGGGCGAATCGCCCATCGTGACTGGTGTCAACCACTACATTCCGGGCATGCCCCCAGGTTCTCGTCCTCTCGCACGTGCGCTCGCCACGGTCCTGCTGATCGGACCGACCCTCGCGGCGTGCGCACCGGGCGGTCCTGACGGGCCTCCCCGTGAGGCCCCCTGGGGGACTACGGCGACAGCGACCGTGTCGCCGGCCGCGTCGCCGTCATCGACGCCGGCCTCCGCATCACCCACGACCCCAGTTGCCAACCCCACGCTCGGGCCGCTGCCCGACGGTGTCGCCCCCGCCCGACCAGCCGCTCTCGACCAGCCGCCGACGCTCGAGGGGGCCAAGGCCGTCGCGACGTACTTCCTCCTCCTCTACCCGTACGCCTACCAAACAGGCGACCTGTCTGCGTGGAACGCACTTGCCCACCCGGACTGCAACTTCTGCGCGAGTGTGCGGACCCACGTGTCCGAAGCCACCAGCGTGGGCCGGCACACCGTGGGGGGAGCCTTCACCATCACTGCTGTCAAGGGGACTGAAGTGACTCCCGGGAAGTTCTTCGACATCCAAGTCACAAGTGAAGGCGCCACGTCGCAGGTCGTCATCACCGCTGGCGCGGCCGTGAAGGATCAGCCCGCCGGACGCTATGAGTCTGACATCGTCGTTCTGTTCGAAGGCGGCACGTGGCGCGTGCGCGGCGTCCAGCCGAAGCAAGCCGAATGACGCTACGACTGCCGCTCTCGCTCGTGGTGGCCGCGGCGCTCGCAGCAGGCGGTGGGGTCGATGGCAACGACCCTTTCCTCGCTGAGGCGCGCGACGGGATGGTCGAGCTGACGGCGTGGGAGGCGGCACAGGCTGTGGCGGCCGCTCGGGGTGCGGCACCGGATCAGGTGCTCGTTCGGTTCATGAGGGCGCCGCTGTGCGATTCCTCGACCGACGCGAACCCGGCGCCGGGGCCGGCCGTCGGCGAGGTCATCGGTGGCGATCCGGCGCTTCCGGGCTGCTCCGCGAACAACGCCACCCGTCGGCCCCTCGTCTGCGACGCGGGGGTGCCGACGCTGCCGCTCTGGCGCCAGACCCGCCCCACGGTCACGGTCCCCTGGACGGGCCTGCCCTGGCAGATGGTCCGCGGCTACGGCTGCCCGGAGGACGTCGTTCCGCCGATGACGGCGGAGGACTTCCGCCGTCTGCCGCTGCCGGCGCCGACCTTGAACGTCCAGCCGGCGCGCAGCTGGGTGCTGGTCAACAAGGAGACGATCGTCTACACCGACCCGGCTGTGGTGCACCTGACGACGGACCTGCTCGGGTGCCCCATGGAGGTCGAGGCCACCCCCAGCCGGTTCGCCTACGACTTCGGTGACGGGTCGGCGTCGCTGACCACCACCAGCCCCGGTGCACCGTGGCCGCACCAGGACACCAGCCACGTCTATCGCCGCCTCGGCACCCGGACCGACCGCCCACAGCACGTCGGCGTCGACCTGCCCGCCGGCGACGGCGGAGAGCGCCGCGCGGTCGACCACCACGAGGCTCGCCCGCAGGCCGGTGCCGGCCGGCACCGAGCTGAGCGCCGGGGCAGGTCCGACGGCGCGCAGCGGGACCGTCTGACCGTTCCACAGCAACGACGGGTTGGATCGGCCGTCGCGCAGCGTCGCCGCCGCCAGCACCGGCACCGGCCGTCCGGCGGGTCCGCCCGTCCCGTCGCCGAGGGCCGCCATCGCCTGCGGCTCGGGGAGGGGAGTCGCGGCCAGCAGACGGCCGTACGCCTGGGAGTCGACCGCGAGGACGTCGACCCACTCGGTGCCGGCGACGCCGAACACCTGCACGTTCTGCTCGAGCCGTCCCAGGGCGACGGCCCGGACCCCCGCGGCCCCGTCGAGCTGCGCCGCCAGCGCGTCCAGCGGGTGGTCCGCGTCGGTGCGGACCAGGACGTCGGCGCCGACCGAGTCCCACGAGCCCTGGACCTCCCCTGCCGTCACGGTGGCGCCGACCACCGCACCGAACGCGGTGAGCGCCGTGCACAGCGTGAGCGCCACGAACGGCGCGGCACGGCCTGCCGCGGCTCCGCCGGCCGAGGCCAGCATGGGTCCGGCCCGCCGGAGCCGCGCGGTGACCGGCACCGCGACACCCTGCAACGCGACGAGCACGCGCGCCCCGACGATCCCGGCGGCCACCGCCCCCAGTGCCGGTCCGAGGACGAGCAGGAGGTCGGCACCGGTCGGGTCGACGGGCAGCCCGCGCCGACGCAGCGTGACGAGCGCCGCGACGGCGACCACCAGGAGCGCCGTCTGGGACGCCAGCGCGCGGAGCCGGCGGCTGCGCTCGCGCAGGCCCGGGTCCTCGATCTCCGCACGACGCGACGGTGGACCACGGACCGTCAGCACTCCGAGGACGGGCGCCGTGGCGACCGCCAGCACGAGGACGGGCAGCACCCATGCCCACGAC
>NCKG01000274.1:0-2550 GCA_002279095.1 Cellulomonas sp. 14-74-6 | reverse complement strand
ACGACGAGAGAGACGAACAGCCATGGCCATCTTCCTCACCGCTGCGTCGCGGGTGATCGTGCAGGGCATGACCGGGTCCGAGGGGACCAAGCACACCACCCGGATGCTCGCGTCCGGCACGCAGGTCGTCGGCGGCGTGAACCCGCGCAAGGCCGGCACCACCGTGACGTTCCCCACCGGTGACGTCCCCGTCTTCGGGACGGTCGCCGAGGCGGTCGCCGAGACGGGTGCCGACGTGTCCGTCGTCTTCGTCCCGCCGGCCTTCACCAAGGACGCGGTGATCGAGGCGGTCGACGCCCGTGTGCCGCTGGTCGTCGTCATCACCGAGGGTGTCCCGGTGGCGGACACCGCCGCGTTCTTCGCCTACGCGCAGGACAACGGCGTGCGCGTGATCGGCCCCAACTGTCCCGGCCTGATCAGCCCCGGACAGTCGAACGTCGGCATCATCCCGGCGGACATCACCGGCCCCGGCCGCATCGGGCTGGTGTCCAAGTCCGGCACGCTGACCTACCAGATGATGTACGAGCTGCGTGACCTGGGCTTCTCCACGGCGATCGGCATCGGCGGCGACCCCATCATCGGGACCACGCACATCGACGCGCTCGCCGCGTTCGAGGAGGACCCGGACACCGAGGCGATCGTGATGATCGGCGAGATCGGCGGGGACGCCGAGGAGCGGGCCGCCGCGTACATCCGCGACCACGTCACCAAGCCGGTGGTCGGCTACGTCGCCGGGTTCACCGCCCCGGAGGGCCGCACCATGGGCCACGCGGGTGCGATCGTCTCCGGCTCGTCCGGTACCGCGCAGGCCAAGAAGGAGGCCCTCGAGGCCGCCGGGGTCAAGGTCGGCAAGACGCCGTCGGAGACCGCCGCGCTGGTCCGCGCGCTGCTGTCCTGAGCCTGCGGAACCGTCGCGCGGGCTGCGGCCGGCGCGACGGGACCGGGTCGCGCCGTGAGCGACTCGCCGGACGTGCCTGCCGGACGGCACGCGGCGGTCGGCCGACCATGGGCGCGTGAGCCTGCGCACCGACCCCGCCACCCGCCGGCGCGCCCCGCGGACGACCCGCGGACGTGCCGGTGACCTGGCGCTGGCCGTCGATCTCGGCAGCGCGCTCGACGGCGCCCCGCGGTGGGTCGCGGGCGTCCTCGCCGCCCTGCAGGGCGCCCTGCTGTCGTGGCTGGTCATCGTGGTCCCGTCGGTCGCCGCGTTCGTCGCGACCTCCGCCGACCCGGCGAACGACGGCGTGCCGTGGGTGCGCGCCGTCGGGGTCGGCACCGCGGTCTGGCTGCTCGGGCACGGCGTCACGGTCAGCGTCGGGGCGATCACGGTCGGCCTGGTGCCGCTGGGCGTGACCGCGCTCGCCGTGTACACCTGCCACGCCTCGGCCCGGCGGTCGGGCGCGGCGAGCTGGTCGTCCTCGCTGTCCGGGATGGCGACCTACGTCGTGGTGGTGGCCGGGATGGCCGCGCTGACGCCCGCGGCGCGCGGCGGGCTGGCGCGCGCCCTGCTGGGCGGGGCGGTGGTCGCGCTGCTCGGGCTCGGCACGGGGGTGATGCGCAAGAGCGACGCGCCGACGTGGGCGCGGCTCGCGCAGCCGCTGACAAGTCGGCTGCCCCCCGTGCTGCGCGCCGCGCTCGGCACGGGCCTGCTCACGGTCGCGCTGCTCGCGGTGGTGTCGAGCCTGGTGACGGGCGGGTGGCTGCTGGACGGACGGGCTCAGGTGGCGTCCGTCGTCGGCGGGCTGAACCTCGACGTGATCGGCGGCGTCGTGCTCGCCGTCGGCCAGCTCGGCTACCTGCCGAACCTCGTGGTCTGGGCCCTGACGTGGGTCTCCGGGGTCGGCTTCTCCGTCGGTGCGGGGTCCCGGTTCGCGCCCGACGCCGTCGTACCCGGATCGCTCCCGGCGGTACCGCTGCTCGGCATGCTGCCCGCCGAGACGGTGCACGGCATCGCGGCCGCGGTGCTGCCGCTGGTGCTCGCCCTGGTCGGCGTGCTGGCCGGACTGGTGCTGGACCGCCGGTGGTCCGCCCGGCGGTGGTGGCACCCGGCTGCGGCGGCAGGGCTGCTCGCGGGGGTGGTCGCGCTGCTGGTCGCGCTCGCGGTGACGGCCGCGAGCGGGGCTGCAGGGCCCGGTCGGATGGCCGTCGTCGGGGCGGAGGGCTGGCTGGTCGGCCTGCGGGTCGGGCTCTGGGTGTGGCTCGGTGCGGCGGTCACGACGACGCTGAGCGCCCCTGCGGTCCGCGTCGCCGTGCGGCACCTGGTGCACAGGCGGGCGGCCGACCCGTGGGTGCCGGACGACGCCGGGGTCGGCGGGGCCTGAGCGCTCGCGCTCGGCCGTCGGCCGTCAGGGGAGGTGCACCGACCCCTGCTGCGGAAGGAGCGCCGCGCACGAGTAGCGGGCCTGCACGGTGAGCGCCGACTGCTCGCACCGGTACGAGTCGGCACCGGCGGTCCAGTAGGCGGCCAGCATCAGCGAGACCGCCACGCTGCCGACGCCCATCACCAGCAGCAGGGTGGTCAGCACCGAGGCGGGCCCCCGCACCCGTGCC
>NCKG01000018.1:0-15408 GCA_002279095.1 Cellulomonas sp. 14-74-6 | reverse complement strand
GGACATGCCCCTCTCGTCGCCGTCGTCCCCGGTCGCCGTCTACCGACAGCCGGTCGTGGACCTCGACCGCAACGTGCGCGCGTACGCGCTGCGTGCCGCCACCTCCGCCGTCGCGACCGACCCCGTCGCCGAGGACCTGGTCGAGGCGCACTACGCCCAGCTGGACCTGACCGAGCTCGTCGGCGACGCGCCGGTGATCATCCGGGCGACCGGCCGCATCCTGTCCGGCGCGGTCCCGCTGCCGACGGCCGCCCAGGGCACCTGGCTCGAGCTCACGGCACGGATGGCCGCCGACCCGGATGCCGCCACGCACGTCGTCACCCTGCGCACCCGGGACGTCCGCACGGTGCTGGGCGACTATGCCGCGACCCCGGGCCAGGACGCGCTGCTGCCCCTGGCGGGCTGGGCGAAGGTGGACGCGACCGCGGATCCCGAGCGGCTGCGCGCCCTGGTCGAGCGGGCGCACGCCCTCGGCGGCCAGGTGATCGCCGAGCGCGTGGGCACCGCACGCGACCTGCAGGCGGCCCAGGAGGCGGGTACCGACCTGCTGCAGGGTCCGATGCTGGTGCGCCGCGAGGAGGCGCAGACCCGCGAGGGCTCCGCCGGCGAGCTGCAGTGCCTCGAGCTGGTGCGGCTGCTGTCCGTCGAGGACGAGATCAACTTCACCGCGGTGGCGAACATGGTCGCCAGCGACCCGGAGATGTCCGTGCGCGTGCTGCACATGGTCAACTCCTCGGCGTTCGCGCTCGCCCGCACCGTCGACTCCGTCCGCACCGCGGTGGTGCTGATGGGTGCCCGCCGGCTGGCCGCCCTGGCGATGGCCTCGCTGATCGACGCCCGCCCCACGGCCGTCGGGCCGCTGTGGGCCGTGCTGACCCGTGCGCTGGCCTGCCGCACCCTCACCGACGAGACGGGCTACACCGTCGGCCTGCTGTCGGCGGTCAGCGCCCAGCAGAACCTCTCCTTGGCGACCATGGTCCGGCGCACCGGCGTCTCGGCGCAGGTCGCCGACGCGCTGCTGAACGGCGCCGGCCGGTATGGCGCCGTGCTCGCGGCGGTGGTCGCCTACGAGGCCGACGACCCGCAGGCCGTCATCGCCACCGGCATCGACCCGTTCGCCGTCGCCCACGCCTACCTCGACGCGGTGCCGGCGGCCCTGTCCACCGCGACCGCCCTGTGCGTGGAGGCCGTCTCCGCCTGACCTCGGGCCACGCCCCGGCGCAGCACCCGGCACCGGACACAGCAATCTCTCAGCGGACTTCAGGCGCACGGCCAGTCGGCGGTGCCACGCTTTCGGACGTCATGACCGGCCCCGGCCGCCGCGACGTCCCGGTCGCGTGGGTACGGGTCCGGCAGCCGCAACGAAGCAACCGCAACGAAGGGGTGCCCGCGCCGTGAGCTACAACCGGTCCGCCAGGCAGAAGGTCGGCCGCAAGCAGCGGCGTGCGGAGGACCGCGAGCTGGCTCGCCTGGAGCGGGAGCGCCGGGCCGCCCGTGCCCGACGACGCCGCATCGGCCTGCGCGTCGGCGCGGTGACCTCCGTGGTCGTGGTGGTCGCCGGCGTGGCCGTGGCGGTGCAGGCGCGTGCCCGCGCGCTGCAGGTCGGTCCGCGCAACATGACGAGCGACGGCCTGCTCATCACCGGCGACGGCAGCGCCCTGTCCCCGGCGACGAGCGCGCCGATCCCCGCGGGCGGCACCCCGACCCCGCACCCGGTCAGCACCGGCTCGGGCGCGCTCGACCTGGTGGTCAGCGTCGACTACGGCGACCCGCGGTCGGCGGCGTTCTGGGCCGCCAACGGCAGCACCATCGAGCAGTGGGTCACGTCCGGAGCCGCCACCCTGGAGATCAAGCCGGTGGCGCTCTCGTCCGGCCGGGCGGCGTACACCCCCACCCCGGCACCCGCCCCGACGACCAGCACCCCGGCGGCGACCCCGTCGGCCACGCCCACCCCCGCGACGTCGTCCACCGCCACCCCGTCGGCCACGCCGACGCCGACCGCGACCGCCAACACCGAGACGACTGCCCAGGACTACGCGCTGCGCGCCGCGAACGCCTTCGCCTGCGTCGCCAGCTACCAGCCGAGCTCGGCCCTGGCGGTCAACGACGCCCTGTTCACCGCGCAGCACACCTTCGGCTCCGCCGGCCTCACCCAGGCCCAGCTCGTCACGCTGGTCAAGGACGCCGGTGTCACGTCCAGCACCGTGAGCTCGTGCATCACCAGCCGCCGCTACGTCGACTGGGCGCAGCAGGCCACCGACCGCTCGGGGGTCACGGGCGTGACGGTCGACGTCGCGGGCCGGCCGTACACCGGCTCGGTGGACGACGCCACGGCGTTCTCCACCTTCGTCGCCTCCGTCTACAGCTCCCTCGCCGCCTCGGCGTCGGCCGCCACGGCCACGCCGGCGCCGACCGCCACCCCGGCCCAGACGTCCACCCCGACGCCGGCGCCCACCCCCGCCGGCTGACCGAGGCCGCCTGACCCGCGGCCGGCTGATCCGCGACCGGCTGATCCGCGACCGGCTGATCCGCGACCGGCTGATCCGCGACCGGCAGACGCCCGACCGGCTGCCCCCGGCCGCCCGAGGACCGAGGGGCCCGGTCCCTCTGTCGACCCCTGTGGCATGATGACTGCGCGCGGACCTCTCGGTCCGCGTACCCGTCGTCGTCGACGGTGTCGACGACGACACCTCCCCGGTCCGCTGTGGTCCGGGGCAGCTCTTCACTCGGATCGTCCGGCACGTACCTGCCGGTGAAGGGATTGGCACAGTCATGGCTACGGTCACTTTCGACCACGCGACCCGGATCTACCCGGGCACCGAGCGTCCCGCGGTGGACTCGCTCGACCTGCACATCGAGGACGGCGAGTTCCTCGTCCTCGTCGGCCCCTCCGGCTGCGGCAAGTCGACCTCCCTGCGCATGCTCGCCGGCCTGGAGGACGTCAACTCGGGCAGCATCTTCATCGGCGACCGCAACGTCACCGACGTGCAGCCCAAGGACCGGGACATCGCGATGGTGTTCCAGAACTACGCGCTGTACCCGCATATGACGGTCGCGGACAACATGGGCTTCGCCCTGAAGATCGCCGGCACGCCCAAGGCGGAGATCCGCACGCGGGTGGAGGAGGCGGCGAAGATCCTCGACCTGACCCAGTACCTCGACCGCAAGCCGAAGGCCCTGTCCGGCGGCCAGCGTCAGCGCGTCGCCATGGGCCGCGCCATCGTCCGCCAGCCGCAGGTGTTCCTCATGGACGAGCCGCTGTCGAACCTCGACGCCAAGCTGCGCGTGCAGACGCGTACGCAGATCGCCGGCCTGCAGCGCCGCCTCGGCGTCACCACGGTGTACGTCACGCACGACCAGACGGAGGCCCTGACGATGGGTGACCGGATCGCCGTGCTGAAGGACGGCCTGCTCCAGCAGGTCGGCACCCCGCGTGACATGTACGACCACCCGGCCAACGTCTTCGTCGCCGGCTTCATCGGCTCCCCCGCCATGAACATCGGCACGTTCCCGGTGCTCAACGGCGCGGCCAACCTCGGTGGCTCCCGCGTGACGCTGCCGCGCGAGGCGATCGGCGCCATGACGGACGACGACAAGGGCCACATCACCGTCGGCTTCCGCCCCGAGGACCTGGACGTGGTGCCGGTCGGCACCCCGGACGCCATCCCGGTGTCCGTGAACATCGTCGAGGAGCTCGGCTCGGACGCCTTCGTGTACGGCTCGCTGACGGACGACTTCGGCAACGCCGAGACCATCCACTCCGGTGCCGGCGACGCGCAGGTGATCGTCCGCATCGACCCGCGTGGTGTCCCGGCCAAGGGTGAGAAGATCGCCGTCAAGGTGCGTCCCAACGACCTGCACCTGTTCCACGCCGGTACGGGCGAGCGCTTCTGACCCGCTCCACGTGACGCCCGTGAGGGGCGGGACCGGCACCCGGTCCCGCCCCTCATGTCGTCCCGGGAGCCGTCCGGGCACTCGTTCGCCGACCCGCACCGACGCGCGCCCAGCCCGCCCGCACCCGCCCGGCCCGCCGAGAGGACCACGATGGCGCAGAGCCTGCAGATCACCGCCGCCTCGGCAGACCCGGCGCTGCTCGACCTGCCGTGGCACATCGCCCTGGAGGACTGGCCGACGTCGGCCCTCGCCGCCCTGCCCCGCGGCATCTCCCGGCACATCGTGCGGTTCGCCCGGCTGTCCGGCCGCGTGATCGCGGTCAAGGAGATCGGCGAGACGGTCGCGTTCCGCGAGTACGAGCTGCTGCGCCAGCTGCGCCGGCTCGACGTGCCGAGCGTGGTGCCGGTCGGCGTGATCACGGGTCGGCACGCCCCGGACGGGGAGCCGCTCGAGGCCGCCCTGATCACCGAGCACCTGCAGTTCGCCCTGCCCTACCGGGCGCTGTTCAGCCAGTCGCTGCGCCCGGACACGGCCACCCGGCTGATCGACGCGCTCGCGGTGCTGCTGGTCCGTCTGCACCTGGCCGGCTTCTACTGGGGCGACGTCTCGCTGTCCAACACCCTGTTCCGCCGGGACGCGGAGACGTTCGCCGCCTACCTGGTGGACGCGGAGACGGGCGACCTGCACGAGAAGCTGACCGACGGGCAGCGGTCGTACGACCTGGAGATCGCGCGGGTCAACATCATCGGCGAGCTGATGGACCTGCAGGCCGGTGAGTTCCTGGAGGACGAGACCGACGCCGTGGCGATCGGCGACGCGCTGGCGGTCCGCTACGAGGAGCTGTGGCGGGCGCTGACCGAGGTGGAGTCGTTCGGGTTCGGCGACCGCTGGCGGGTGCAGGCCCGCATCGACCGGCTGAACGACCTCGGCTTCGACGTCGACGAGATCGACATCACCACCGACGTCGACGGCACCACGGTGCGCATCCAGCCCAAGGTCGTCGACGCCGGTCACCACTCCCGCCGCCTGATGCGCCTGACCGGCCTCGACGTGCAGGAGAACCAGGCCCGCCGCCTGCTGAACGACCTCGACGAGTACCGCGCGGCCACCGACCGGCAGCGTGAGGACGAGGCGTTCGTCGCCCACGACTGGCTGACCGAGGTGTTCGAGCCGGCCGTCCGGGCCGTGCCGCGGGAGCTGCGCGGCAAGCTGGAGCCCGCGCAGGTGTTCCACGAGCTGCTCGACCACCGCTGGTACCTGTCCCAGCAGCAGCACCGCGACGTGCCGATGGAGCAGGCCGTCGCGTCCTACCTGTCGACCATCCTGCCGCTGCGTCCCGACGAGCAGGCGATCCTCGGCGGGCTGCCGGGCGACATCCGCGACGAGACCGGCGCCATCCCCAGCGTGGAGGACGCGGCGGCGGAGGACGCGGTCGCCCAGGACTGACGGCCGTCCGCCGGCACGGCCCCGACGGGTCGTCACGTCACCAGCCGGTGACGGCCGAAGGTCAGCCGGCCGAGCGGGCCTTCGCCACCTCGTACAGCGCGATCCCGGCGGCCACCCCGGCGTTCAGCGACTCGACGGCCGACGCGATCGGGATCGCCGCCACCGCATCGCACTGCTCGCGCACCAGGCGGGACAGCCCCTTGCCCTCCGAGCCGACCACCAGCACCAGCGGGTCGCCGGAGAACGGCAGGTCGCCCACCGGGACGTCGCCGTGCCCGTCCAGGCCGACGACGAACACGCCCGCCTGCCGGTACTCCGCCAGCGTGCGCGCCAGGTTGGTCGCCCGCGCCACCGGCACCCGTGCGGCGGCGCCGGCGGACACCTTCCAGGCCGCCGCGGTGACGCCGGCGGAGCGACGCGACGGCACCAGCACGCCGTGCGCACCGAACGCACCGGCGCTGCGCAGCACGGCGCCGAGGTTGCGCGGGTCGGTGACGCCGTCGAGCGCCACGATCAGCGCGGGCTTGCCGGACCGTTCGGCGGTGTCCAGCAGGTCGCCCGGGTCGCCGTACACGTAGGCCGGCACCTGCAGCGCCACGCCCTGGTGCACGCCGCCGTCGGTCAGCCGGTCCAGCTCCAGGCGGCTGACCTCGAGGATCGGCATGCGGGCGTCGGCCGCTATCGCGATGATCTCGCGCGTGCGGTCGTCGGCCTCGAGCTTGGCGGCGAGGTAGACCGTCGAGGCGGGCACGCCGGCGCGCAGCGCCTCGAGCACCGAGTTGCGACCGCCGACCACCTCCTTGCCCGGGGTCTGACGGCCCCGCCCGGCCGCACCGGGCCGGCCCGTACCGGGTCGTCCTGCGCCGGGCCGCCCGGTGGCCGTCGGACGTGCGACGGAGCCGCCCCGCTCCTGTGCCACCTTCCGCTTGTGGGCGGCGTGGTAGGGCCGGTCCTCCGCCTTGGGCGTCGGGCCCTTGCCCTCCAGCGCCTTGCGGCCGTGCCCGCCCGTGCCGACGCCGGGGGCCTTCTTCGACCCTGCCTTGCGCGTCGCACCGCGTCGCTGCGAGTTCCCGGCCATCAGCTCTCCTCGTCCCGCGCGGCGAGCGTCCACCGCGCACCGTCCTTCGAGTCCTCCACCACGATGCCCGCGGCACCGAGGCGGTCCCTGATGGCGTCCGACGTCGCGAAGTCCTTGGCGGCCCGCGCCTGGGCCCGTGCCGCCAGCTCCGCACCGACCAGGGCGTCCAGCGCCCGCGCCTCGCGGTCGTCCGAACGGACCGACCCCCACTGCTCACCGGCCGGGTCCAGCCCGAGCACGTCGAGCATCCCGCGCAGCTCGACCATCGCGGCCCGCACCGCCTCGTCGTCACCGCGGGCGAGGGCCGAGTTGCCGGCACGCAGCACCTCGTGCACCACCGCGAGCGCGGCCGCCACGTTGAGGTCGTCGTCCATCGCCGCGACGAAGTCCGCGGGCAGCTCGGCCGAGGCGACGGCCGCGGCGTCCGCCGCCCCCACCTTGTCGGCAGCCCGCGCGACGAAGCCGGACAGGCGGTCCCACGTGGCGGCGGCCTCCGCCAGGGTCCCGTCCGTCCACTCGAGCATCGAGCGGTACTGCACGGCGGTCAGCGCGTACCGCACCACCGCCGCCGGCGTCTGAGCCAGCACCGCGGAGACCAGCAGCCCGTTGCCGAGCGACTTGCTCATCTTCGCGCCGCCCTGCGTCACCCAGCCGTTGTGCAGCCAGTACCGCGCGAACCCGTACCCGGCGGCCCGCGACTGCGCGAGCTCGTTCTCGTGGTGCGGGAACCGCAGGTCCAGGCCACCGCCGTGGATGTCGAACGAGTCGCCGAGGTACCGGCGGGCCATCGCGGAGCACTCCAGGTGCCACCCGGGGCGGCCGCGGCCGAACGGGGTCTCCCAGGCGGCGGTGTCCGGCTCACCCGGCTTCGGCGACTTCCACAGGGCGAAGTCGTGGGGGTCGTGCTTGTCGGCGCCGTCGGCGGGCTCGTCGGAGGTCTCGACGATGTCGTCCAGGCGCTGGTTGGTCAGCGCGCCGTAGGCGGGGTAGGACCGGACGTCGAAGTACACGTCGCCGGGACCGGTCCGGTACGCGTGGCCGGTGTCGACGAGCTGGGTCATCAGCTCCACCATCGCCGGCACGTGGCCGGTGGCGCGCGGCTCGTAGTCCGGCGGCAGCACGCCGAGCGCGTCGTAGGCGGCCGTGAACGCCCGCTCGTTGGCCATCGCCCACGCCCACCACGGCACGCCGGCGTCGGCCGCCTTGGCGAGGATCTTGTCGTCGATGTCCGTGACGTTGCGGATCATCGTCACCTGGTTGCCGCTGCGCCGCAGCCAGCGCACCAGCACGTCGAACGCGATCGACGAGCGCACGTGGCCCACGTGCGGCGGCGCCTGCACGGTGGCACCGCACAGGTAGATGCCGACCCGGCCTTCGACGAGGGGGACGAAGTCACGCACCGCGCGGGTCGCGGAGTCGAAGAGCCGTAGGGTCACCGGCCAAGGCTACCGGGGCGGCTGCGTGGGCCCGCGCCCGCCAGGGGTTCCCAGCACCCTCGCGACCAGCACCACCGCCAGCACCAGCGCCGCAGGCACCACGAAGCCGGCCCGCAGAGTGAGGACGGACCCCACGGCTCCCACCGCGACGCCGCCGAGCACCACGCCGACGTAGTTGAAGTAGTTCAGCCGCGCGACGACGGCATCGGCGTGCCCGGGCGCCACGTCTCCGGCCGCCGAGAACGACAGGGGCGGCACCACGCCCAGGCCGAGGCCCACCAGGCCGAACCCGGCCACGACCAGCCAGGCGTCGTGCGTCAGCATCACCACGAGCAGACCGACGGTGCCCAGCACCGCGCCCACCCGCACCACCGCCGCCCGGCCGATGCGGCGCACCCCGAGGTCGCCGACCACCCGGGACAGCAGAGTCGTGCCCAGGTAGGCCGCGTAGCCGAGAGGCTGCACGTGCGTCGGCGCACCGACGTCCTGTGCCAGGAACAGGGCGCTCCAGGCCGACACCGCCGAGTCGACGATGTAGAACGCCACGACCACCAGCCCGAGCATCAGCACCGGGCGCCACGGCACGACGGCGCGCGACCCGGGCCCGGCGGTCGGGGACTCAGCGCCGTCCGCCGCCATCGGGGCCGCCTCCGTCCCCTCAGCCGCCGCCGCCCCGGCGGCGACCGCGGCCGGGCCCCCGGACCACCACCCGGTCCGCTGCACCAGCACTGCCGCTGCGACGGCGGCCGGCGTGCCGAGCAGGATCACCGCCACCACCGGGTCCGCCGGCCAGCGCGGCGCCAGTGCCGCCACCAGCAGCGCACCGGCGATCCCCCCGAAGGACCACGCCCCGTGGAACCCCGCCAGCAGCGACCGCCCGTACCGGTGCTGCACGGCGACGGCCTGCATGTTCACCGACGCGTCCACCAGGCCGAGGCCCAGGCCGTACAGCAGGAACGCCCCCACCAGCACCGCGAACGACGGGGCCGCCGCGACACCGACCAGGGCGGCCGCGAGCACGCTCAGCCCGGCGACCAGCCCACCTCGGCTGCCGGACGCCGAGGCGGCGAGCCGGTCGGCCAGCACCGTGCCGCTGGCCGCCACCAGGGACACGCCGAGGATCACCACCGTCACCTGCCCCGTGCCGACGCCGTGACGGCGCTCCAGCACCGGCAGGCTGTTCAGCGTCAGGGCGTAGGACAGCCCCTGGGCCGCGAACGCCGCCGAGATCGCGATGCGCGCCCGTCGAGCCGCCACCGGGACGGCGAGGCTGCGCGGGAGCGCGTCCGCCGGCGACGCCATCAGACGGGCTGGTCGGCGAGCGGCTGCTCGAGGGCGTCCGCGCGGGCCGGCACGGGCCGGATGTGGGAGGCGAGGAACGAGCCGAACACCTCGAGGGCGGCCAGCGCCTGGTCGCCGTCGTGGTCGGCCAGCCACGCGAGCGTGATGCCGTCCGTCGCCATCACCACGAGCCGCGCGAGCTGGGCGAGCGGCAGCGTCCACTCGACGTGCGCCGCCCGGGCGACGCTCTCCAGGAACGTCCGTGCGGCCTCGTGGCTGACGGAGTACTGCTCGGCGGAGACCTGCCGCACCTCCGGGTGGCGCATCGAGTACGTGGTGAGCTCGAAGCTGAGCAGCTGGGCACCGCGCGTCGCCGCGATGTTCGACCACAGCAGGTGCGTCGCACCGAGGATGATCTCGGCCGCCTCGCCCTCGGGCGGCATCTGCTGCAGGCCGGTGGTCAGGTTCTGGCGGGTGATGTAGTGCGCCATCGACCGGAGGATCTCGTCCTTGTCGCGGAAGCAGTAGTGCACCACCCCGAGCGAGACGCCGGCCTCGGAGGCGATGGCACGCACGGTGGCGGCGTCGATGCCGTCACGGCTCGCGACGCGGATGGCGGCGTCGATCAGCTGCTCGCGCCGTTCGGCGACGGGCAGTCGGTTCATGGGGCCCTCCTTGTACCGGCGCCTCGTCGCGGCACCGCAGCGCCGCGACGAGGCGAATAGCCAAGGATGACGATAGTCATAAGTGCCGCGCACTCCGCACCCAGGCGCGAAGCGGTCACCCGCTCGGCCCTGCGGTGACCGGCTCTCAGGAGCCGATGGGGACGACCAGCGCCGTGGCGACGGCCGCGACGCCCTCTCCGCGGCCGGTCAGCCCCAGGCCGTCCGTGGTGGTCGCGGAGACCGTGACAGGGCCGCCCGCCGCCGCCGACAGGGCCGCCTGGGCCTCGTCCCGGCGCGACCCCAGGCGCGGCCGGTTGCCGATCACCTGCACGGCCACGTTCCCGACGACGAACCCGGCGGCGCGCACGCGCCGCGCCGTCTCCGCCAGCAGGGCCGTGCCGGCCGCACCGGCCCACGCGGGGTCCGACGTGCCGAACTGCGAACCCAGGTCACCGAGCCCGGCGGCCGACAGCAGGGCGTCCGCGGCGGCGTGCGCGGCGACGTCGGCGTCCGAGTGGCCCGCCAGCGGCCGCTCCCCGGGCCACTCGAGGCCGGCGAGGTGCAGCACGGCGCCGTCGGCGGGATCCGGGTCGTAGGCGTGCACGTCCACGCCGATGCCGGTTCTGGGCAGTCGACCGGCCAGCGGCTCGCCCGGCGTCACGGCGCCACCGCCGCCAGCACCTCGGACAGGTGCAGGTCGCGCGGGGTGGTGATCTTCACGGCGCGCTCGTCCCCGGCCACCATCCACACCGGCAGCCCGAGGGCCTCGACCAGCCCGGCGTCGTCGGACGCCGCGGTCGCCTCCCCCACCGCCCGGGCGGCCCCCGCCCGGTGCGCCCGCACCAGGACGTCCCGGTCGAACCCCTGCGGTGTCTGCACGGCGCGCAGCTCCTCCCGCGGCACGGTCGCCAGCACCGGCGCGCCCTCGGCGCCGCCTGCGCCGACCCGCTTGATGGTGTCCGTGACGGCCAGTCCCGGCACGACCGCCGGATGCCCCGCCCGCACGGCCTGGACCACCCGCGCGACGAGCTCGGGAGGTGCGAAGGCCCGCGCCGCGTCGTGCACCAGCACCACCGTCGCGTCGTCCGGGATCGCCGCGAGTCCCGCCGCCACCGACGCCTGCCGCGTCGCGCCACCGGCCACCACCACGAACGACGCGCGCGGACCGAGCCCCGCCCGTAGCAACGCCTGTGCCGCGGCCACCTGTCCCGCAGGGACCGTGACCACCAGTCGCTCGACACCGGGCCCGTCGGCCGGCCGTGCCGCCAGCAGCGCCCGCGCCGCATGCACGACGAGGGCCACCCCCTGCACCGGCACGAAGGCCTTGGGCAGGACATGGCCAAGTCGGGATCCGCTCCCGGCGGCGGTGAGGATGGCGGCGACCGTCACGGCCGTGCTCCTCGGGCTCTGGTCAGCGGGTGGGCGGCGCGAGGCGGCTCAGGACGCCAGCACCTCGTCGAGGATGGCCTCGGCCTTCTCCTCCTCGGTGTGCTCCGCCAGCGCGAGCTCCGAGACGAGGATCTGACGGGCCTTCGCCAGCATCCGCTTCTCGCCGGCCGAGAGGCCGCGGTCGGCGTCGCGGCGTGACAGGTCGCGCACCACCTCGGCGACCTTGATGACGTCGCCCGATGCCAGCTTCTCGAGGTTGGCCTTGTACCGGCGCGACCAGTTGGTCGGCTCCTCGGTGTAGGGGGCGCGCAGCACGTCGAACACGCGCTCCAGCCCCTCCTGGCCCACCACGTCGCGCACGCCGACCAGGTCGACGTTCTCCGCCGGGACCTCGATGGTCAGATCACCCTGCGCGACCTTGAGCTTGAGGTAGATCTTGTCCTCTCCACGGATGGTCCGGGTCTTGATCTCTTCGATCAACGCTGCACCGTGGTGCGGGTAGACAACGGTCTCCCCAACAGTGAAAGTCATCTGCAGGTGTCCCCTTTCGCAGTGGCCTATCCTATCACGCCGTATTTCCGGCCAAATGGCGCGCTTCCAGCCGTCGTCGCAGGTCAGCAGGCACGTCCGGAGCCCGGTCCCAGGACGGCGCCCCCGGGGTGCAGGCCGCTAGGCTGGGCACGCCCAGGACCAAGGTCCTTCCCGCGCATCGGGGCCGGAGCCGGGGGCACCGGGCCGCGCAGCGGCCGCAGTCCGTGCACAGGAGGAGCCGTGATCAGCACCCGCCGCCCACGCCGCACGATCGCCGTCGCGGTGCTCGCGGTGGCGCTCGTCGGAGGACTCGCCGGCTGCTCGGCGACCAACCCGATCCAGACGCAGCGCCCGTACTCGCCGGCCGACGGTGTGCGTGCGACTCTCGGCCCGCTCGAGACGACGAACCTGCTGGTCGCCGGCACGGCGAAGGGCCACGCCGCAGCGCTCTCCGGCGGGCTGGTGAACACGGGTGCGGACGCGCTGACCGTCAGCGTGGCCGTGTCCGGCGAGACGTCGACGTTCACGGTGCCCGGGCACGGGTCGGTGCTGATCGGCACCGGTTCGGACAGCGGGCGCACGATGCCGATCCAGTCGCTCGACGCCGACCCCGGTGCCCTGACCACGGTCACGCTGAAGGTGCCGTCCGCCGGCTCGGCCGCCGTGCAGGTGCCCGTGGTGGACGGCGCGCTGCCGCAGTACACGTCGGTGCTGCCGTCGCCCTCGTCGGGCTCGGGCGCGACCGCGTCGTCGTCAGCGACCGCCTCCGCGACTCCGGGCGCGAAGGCGCCGACGCCGAAGCCCAGCACCTCGTCCTGACGGCTGCGCCGGCGCCCCGGCCCGATCAGCCGAAGCGGCCGGAGATGTAGTCCTCGGTCTGCTGCTGGTGCGGGGTGGAGAAGATCGTCGCGGTGTCGTCGATCTCCACCAGCCGCCCGGGCTTGCCCGCGCCCTCGATGTTGAAGAAGCCGGTGCGGTCCGAGACGCGCGCGGCCTGCTGCATGTTGTGCGTGACGATGACGATCGTGTAGCTCGCCTTGAGCTCGGAGATCAGGTCCTCGATGGCGAGGGTGGAGATCGGGTCCAGGGCGGAGGCCGGCTCGTCCATCAGCAGCACCTGGGGGGTGACGGCGATCGCACGCGCGATGCACAGGCGCTGCTGCTGACCGCCGGACAGGGAGGAACCCGGCCGGTCGAGACGGTCCTTGACCTCCTTCCACAGGTTGGCGCCCACCAGCGAGCGCTCCACCAGGTCGGCTGCGTCGGACTTGGAGATCTTCTTGTTGTTCAGCCGCACCCCTGCCAGCACGTTCTCCGCGATGGACATCGTCGGGAACGGGTTGGGGCGCTGGAACACCATGCCGACCTGGCGGCGCACCGCCACCGGGTCGACCGCGGCGCCGTACAGGTCGATGCCGTCCATCGCGACGGTGCCCTCGACGCGGGCGCCCGGGATCACCTCGTGCATGCGGTTCAGCGACCGCAGGAACGTCGACTTGCCGCAGCCGGACGGGCCGATCAGGGCCGTGACGCTGCGCGGCTCGATGGACATGTTGACGTCGGCGACCGCGAGGAAGGACCCGTAGTAGATGTTCAGGTCCTTCACGTCGATGCGCTGTGCCATGCGGGTCTCGCTCTCTGCTCTCTGCGACGGGGTCTCGTGGTGCTCAGCGCAGTTTCGGCGCGAACAGCCAGGTCACGAGGCGACCCACGAGGTTGAGGATGACGACGATGAGAAGGAGGGTCAACGCCGCGGCCCACGCCCGGTCGAAGTTGATCGACACGAGGCAGTTGCTGGCGTTCCGGGCGCAGCGCGCCGGGCCCTGGTGGTACTGGTCGTAGATGAACACCGGCAGCGTCATCATGCGGCCGGCGAACAGGTTGAAGTTGATCGACGCGGTGGTGCCGACGGCGATCAGCAGCGGTGCCGTCTCGCCGATCACGCGGGCGACGGCGAGCAGCACGCTGGTGGTCAGCCCGGCGACGGACGTGCGCAGCACCACCTTGACGATGGTCAGCCACTTCGGCACGCCCAGGGCGTAGGCCGCCTCGCGCAGCTCGTTGGGCACCAGCCGGAGCATCTCCTCCGACGAGCGCACCACCACCGGGATCATCAGCAGCGCGAGCGCGACCGAGCCCATCACGCCGAGGCGGATGCCGGGGCCGAAGAAGATGGCGAACACCGCGAAGGCGAACAGACCGGCGACGATCGACGGGATGCCCGTCATCACGTCGACGAAGAACGTGACGGCCCGCGCGAGGGGGCCCTTGCCGTACTCGACCAGGTAGATCGCGGCGAGCAGGCCGATCGGCACGGAGATCACCGTGGTGCCGAGCGTGATCAGCAGGGTGCCGGCGATGGCGTGGTACGCACCGCCGGCGTCCGTGCCGCCGGACACGTTGCGCATCGAGTGCAGCAGGAAGTACGGCGTGAACTTCGCCAGGCCGTGGCTGAGCACCGTCCACAGCAGCGAGATCAGCGGCGTGATCGCGAGGACGAAGGCGGCCCAGACGAGCCCCGTCATCATCCGGTTCTTGCGCTGCCGGCCGCGGTCGACCGACGTGAGCAGCTCGCGGAGCGCGTTGTCGGGGGCGGTCGAGGCCGTGGCCGATGCGCTGGTGGCGCTCATCAGTTCGCTCCGGAGAACTCGTTGCGGCGCGACACGATCCAGCGCGCCAGCATGTTGACCGCCATGGTGATGACGAACAGCGCCAGGCCGGTCGCGATCAGCGTGTTGACCGCCAGGCCGCTCGAGTCGGGGAACTTCGCGGCGATGTTCGCCGCGATGGTCTGCAGCACGCCGGAGTCGAAGATCTGGAACGAGTACCCGGTGCCGCTCGAGGTGGACAGCACCATCAGCACCGCCATCGTCTCGCCGAGCGCGCGGCCCAGGCCGAGCATGGCGGCGGACACCACACCGGAGCGCCCGAACGGCAGCACGGCCATGCGGACCACCTCCCAACGCGTCGCGCCGAGGGCGAGCGCGGCCTCCTGGTGCAGGTGCGGCGTCTGCTTGAACACCTCGCGGGACACCGCCGTGATGATCGGCAGGATCATGATCGTGATCGCGAGCGCAGCGGCGAAGCCCGACTTGTCGAGGCCGAACATCAGGACGTAGGTCGCGTAGATGAACAGCCCGCACACGATCGAGGGAAGCGCCGTCATCGCCTCGGTCACCGTGCGCACGATGTTGGCGAACGGCGAGGGGAACTCCGACAGGAAGACCGCACACAGCAGTCCCAACGGGATCGCGATCACCAGCGCGATCCCGATCATGATCAGCGTCCCGACCGCGGCATGCGCCATGCCCCCGACCGTGAGCGGATCCAGCGGACCGGCGAGCGAGAGGTCCTGCACCCAGAAGTTCGCTCGCAGGAACGCGGATGACCCCCGCACCAGCGTGAAGACGACCACGACAGCCAGCGCGAGCAGCAGCACGACCGCCGCCGAGTGGATCACGACCGCCCACACTCGGTCGACGATCGTGATGCGGTTGTCGTCGAAGCTGATGAGCACGACGAAGAAGCCCAGGAACAGCACGTAGGAGATGAGCACGAAGGGCAGCGCGCCCTCGAACGCCGCCGCCTGCGTCGCCAGCCACCATGTGGCGCAGAGCGCTGCGACCGCTGCGCCGACGACCCGAAGCACATCCCCGCGGCGCACCGAAGAGAGATCGCGCCGGGTCTC
>NCKG01000017.1:0-15675 GCA_002279095.1 Cellulomonas sp. 14-74-6 | reverse complement strand
TCACCAGCGGCACGCCGCCCACGGCGGCGCAGCTGCAGGCCTGCCAGACGGCACTCGTCGCGGTCGGCAGCGCGCAGACCACCACCGGTACCGCGCAGACGGCCGTCGGCACGGCGGCCCAGGCCCTGGACAAGGCGGTCGGCGCGCTGCAGAAGGCCGTCACCGCCTCGGCCGGCACGTCCGGTTCCGGTACGTCGGGCCCGTCGGCCGGCACCAGCTCGACGGGCAGCAGCACCCGCCCGTCGTCCGGTACCGGCTCGTCCACCGCCGGCACGTCCGGGTCCTCGTCGGCCGCCCGCACGTCCGGCGGCGGGTCCGGCGCGGGGACCACCACCGTCGCGAGCGCCGCGGACATCCTCTCCGACCGGGCGGCGATCGACTCGGCGCAGTCGAGGCTCGACATCGCCGACCAGAACCTGTCCCTGGTCACGCTGACGTCGCCGATCGCCGGCACGGTGGCGGCAGTGAGCCTGTCGGTCGGCAGCAGCGTGTCGGCGCAGTCCACGTCCGCCGTGGTCACGGTGGTCGGCACCGACGGGTTCGTGGTGAGCACCACTGTCCCGCTCGGCTCGATCGACGCGGTGAAGGTGGGGCAGAAGGTGGCCATCACGGTGCCGTCCACCACGGCGACGCTGGCCGGCACGGTCAGCAGCATCGGGGTGCTGGACGTCTCGTCGACCTCGACACCGGCCTACGCCGTCACCGTCGCCGTCAGCCCGACCACCGAGAAGCTGTACGGCGGCTCGTCCGCCCAGCTGGTGATCACGGTGGCCGGCACCGACCAGGTGCTCACCGTCCCCACCTCCGCGGTGCACGTCGACGGCCAGACGGCGACGGTGCAGGTGCTGGACAACGGCGTCGCCAGGACCGTGACCGTGCAGCGCGGTGCCGTCGGCTCGGAGCTGACGCAGATCACCTCCGGCCTGACCGAGGGTCAGAAGGTGGTGCTCGCGGACCTCTCGGTCCCCATGGTGAGCAGCACCCGGTCCTCGTCGTCCACCGGCCTGCTGTCCGGCGGCAACGGGGGCGCCAACCGGCAGTTCGGCGGCACCTTCAACGGTCCGCCGGCCGGCGGCGTACGGCCGGGCGGCTGATCCGGGTCGGCCCGGGTCTGCGGGCCGACCCTGCCTGACGACGTGGCGACCTGTCGGCGCCGTCGTCGTCCCGGTGCCGATCGCGCGTTCCCCCGACGCGCGGTCGGCACCGACCATCGGCGGGCCCAACTAGGCTCGGCGCGGACGGCCGGAGCACCCGGCCGCGACGGGGGAGGCCGGGTATGAGCGAGGGCACCGACCGGGTGGACGACGAGCGGGCGCAGCGCGCCCACGTGCTGGTCGTCGGCGGCGGCGTGATGGGCGGCACGCTGGTCGAGGCGCTGCTCGCGGCGGGCTGGTCGCCGCGCGACGTCGAGGTGGCCGAGCGGGACGTCGCCCGGGCGGAGGACCTGCGCCGCCGGCTCGGCGTGCTGACCGCGGCGTCCACCGAGCACGCCGCGGCACGTGCCGACGTCGTCCTGGTGGCGGTCAAGCCCGACGTGGTGGGCGACGTGCTCACCGCCATCGGCCCCGCGCTGCGCGGCGGCGCCCCGGTGATCAGCGTCGCCGCCGGCCTGCCGCTCGCGTTCTACGAGCAACGGCTGCCCGCCGGCACCCCGGTGATCCGCGTGATGCCCAACACGCCGGCCGTGGTCGGCAAGGGTGCCGCGGCGCTCGCGGCCGGTTCGGCGGCCACCGAGCGGCACCTGGCGCTCGCCGAGACGATCCTGCGTCCCACCGGTCTGGTGGTGCGGGTGCCCGAGAAGCAGCTCGACGCCGTCACGGCGATCTCCGGCTCCGGTCCCGCGTACGCGTTCTACCTGATCGATGCGATGGCGGAGGCCGGCGTGCTGCTCGGCCTGCCCCGTGACCTGGCGACCCGCCTCGCGGTCGCGACCGTCGAGGGGTCCGCCGCCCTCGCCGCGCAGAGCGGCGACCACCCGGTGGTGCTGCGCGAGCGCGTCTCGTCCCCGGGCGGCACCACGGTCGCCGCCGTCGCGCAGCTGGACGCCCACGGGGTACGCGCCGGTGTGGTCGCCGCCGCCCGGGCGGCGTACGAGCGCTCCCGGGAGCTGGGTTCGGTCCAGTCCGCATCGCCGCGGCACTGACGGCGCGCCCCGTGCCGAACGTCCCCGCCGCCGTGCCGACGTCCCGCGCCGCCACGCCGCGCCCGCCCGCGATGAGCGACGTGGCTGTGGTCGCGGGGGTCTCCCACCAGACCGTGTCGCGCGTGCTCAACGACCACCCGAGCGTCCGGCCGGAGACCCGCGCCCGGGTGCTGGCCGCCATCGCCGAGCTCGGCTACCGGCGCAACAGTGCGGCCCGCGCGCTGGTCACCCGGCGCACCGGTGTCCTGGGTGTCGTCGCGCCCGCCAGCACGCTGTTCGGCCCCACCAGCACGCTGGTCGGCCTGCAGGAGTCCGCCCGGCTGGTCGGTGCGGTGGTCGCCGTGGCGATGCTGCGCAGCTTCGACGCGGACTCGATGCACCAGGCGGTCGAGCAGTTCCTCACCCAGGGCGTCGAGGGTCTCGCGGTGATCGCGCCCAACACCGAGGTGATGCAGGTCCTCGAGCAGGCGCCGACCTCGCTGCCCGTGGTGATCGTCTCCTCCGGCGACCTCGGTACGGAGGCGGAGCACCTGCACCAGGTGGCCGTCGACCAGCGCGGCGGTGGCCGCCTGGCCACGTCGCACCTGCTCGCGCAGGGTTATGGCGAGGTGGTGCACGTCGCGGGGCCGCAGGACTGGTTCGACGCCCAGGAGCGGCTCGCGGGCTGGCGCGACGCATGCCGGTCGGCGGGGATCGAACCGGGTACGCCGATCGAGCCGCCGGCGCCGATGGAGTCCGGGTGGTCGGCCGCGCACGGAGCGGCGGTGGGCCGACGGCTGGTCAAGGAGGGGCTGCCGCGGGCCGTCTTCGCCGCCAACGACCAGCTGGCCATCGGGCTGCTGCACGCGTTCTGGGAGGCAGGCGTCCGGGTGCCCGACGACGTGGCCGTGGCGGGCTTCGACGACGAGGCGGGCGCCGCGTACACGATCCCGGCCCTGACCACCGTCCGGCAGGACCTCGCGGCGCTCGGCGCCCGCGCTGTCCGCGTGCTGATGGGGGCGACCGCGGGCAGCCCGCCGACCGTGGGCATCATCCCCGCGCACCTGGTCGTGCGGGCGTCGTCCCTGCGCCGGCCCTGAGGCCGGAAAGCGGTCCTCACCAGGCGGCTTGGCACGGGACCATGTGAGCGCTAACATCCTCCACGACCGATCGTGAAGGAGCGGACCAATGGTGGTCGTGCCCAACGCCGCGCGTGCCCACGCCGCAGGCCCCGACGTGACGAGCGCCTCCCGTGAGGCCGTCACCTCAGGACGTACCTCGCTCGGCATCGAGCTCGGCTCCACGCGCATCAAGGCGTGCCTGATCGGCCCGGACCACACGCCGATCGCCAACGGCAGCCACGACTGGGAGAACCAGCTGGTCGACGGCGTGTGGACGTACTCGCTCGAGGACGTCTGGGCCGGCCTGCAGGCGGCGGTGGCGGACCTGTTCGCGGACGTGCAGCGCCAGTACGGCGTGCGCCCGACGACGTTCGGCGCCATCGGCGTCTCCGCGATGATGCACGGCTACCTGGCGTTCGACTCCGAGGACCGGCTGCTGGTGCCGTTCCGGACCTGGCGCAACACGTCGACCGGCCGCGCCGCCGGCGAGCTGACCGAGCTGCTGGGCCACAACATCCCGCTGCGCTGGTCGATCGCCCACCTGTACCAGGCGGTGCTCGACGACGAGCCCCACGTCGCCGACGTCCGCTTCGTCACCACGCTCGCCGGCTACGTGCACTGGCAGCTGACCGGTCGCCGCGTGCTCGGCGTCGGCGACGCCTCCGGCATGTTCCCCATCGACCCCGCCACCCGGGGCTACGACAAGGAGATGCTGGCGGCGGTCGACGGTCTGCTCGCCACGCACCGCCGGCTCGCACCCGGCCTGGCCCTCGACGCCCTGCTGCCGCAGGTGCTCTGCGCGGGCGAGGAGGCCGGCAACCTCACCCCGGAGGGTGCCGCGCTGCTCGACCCGACCGGCAGCCTGCGTGCGGGCATCCCGCTGTGCCCGCCGGAGGGCGACGCCGGCACCGGCATGGTCGCCACCAGCTCGGTCGCACCGCGCACCGGCAACGTCAGCGCCGGCACCTCGATCTTCGCGATGGTGGTGCTCGAGCGGCCGCTCGCGCACGTGCACCACGAGCTCGACGTGGTCACCACGCCCGCCGGCGACCCGGTGGCGATGGTGCACTGCAACAACGGCGCCAGCGAGCTGGACGCCTGGGTGGGCCTGTTCCGGGAGTTCGCGCTGCGGTCCGGGCACGGGTCCTCGTCCGACGAGGTGTTCGGCACCCTGTTCCGCGCCGCGCTCGAGGGCGAGGCGGACGGCGGTGGCCTGCTGGCCTACAACTACCTGGCCGGCGAGCCGGTCACCGGCCTGGAGTCGGGCCGGCCGCTCGTGGTGCGCACGCCGGGCAGCAGCCTCACGCTGCCGACGTTCATGCGCGCCAGCATCTACGGCGCCTTCGCCACGCTCAGCCTCGGCATGCGCGTGCTCGCGGCCGAGGGCGTCGGCCTCGACGCGATGTTCGCCCACGGGGGCGTGTTCCGCACCGCCGGCGTCGCCCAGCGGTTCCTCGCCGCAGCGATCGGCGCGCCGGTGGCCGTCGGTCGCACCGCCGGTGAGGGCGGCGCGTGGGGGATCGCCGTGCTGGCCGCCTACCTGACCTCCGGTGCGGAGCAGGACCTCGGCGAGTACCTGCGCACCCGCGTGTTCGCCGGCGCGGACCTCGACGTCGTCGAGCCGGACGCGGCCGACGTGGCCGGGTTCGCCGCCTACCTCGACCGCTACCAGGCCGGGCTCGCCGTCGAGCGCGCCGCGACGCTGGCCCTCTGACCCCCGCGACCCAGGAGCCGTCACCGATGACCGTCCGACCCCTGTCCGAGTACTCGGCCGCCGTGCGCGCCGAGGTCGAGCGCACCCGGGAGGTGGTCGCCCGGCTGCACGCCGAGCTGCCGCGCTGGGAGCTGGTCGTGTGGACCGCGGGCAACGTCTCGCAGCGCGTCCCGGTGGAGGACGGCGAGGACCTGCTGGTGATCAAGCCCTCGGGCGTCACGTACGACGAGCTGACGCCGGAGTCGATGGTCGTCTGCGACCTGGACGGCACCCTCGTCGACGGCACGCGCAGCCCCTCGTCGGACACCGCCGCGCACGCCTACGTCTACCGGCACATGCCGAACGTCGGCGGCGTGGTGCACACGCACTCGACGTACGCGACGGCCTGGGCGGCCCGCGGCGAGGCGGTGCCGTGCGTGCTGACGATGATGGCCGACGAGTTCGGCGGCCCCATCCCGGTCGGCCCGTTCGCGCTGATCGGCGACGACTCGATCGGCCGCGGCATCGTCGAGACCTTGTCCGGCTCCCGCAGCCGGGCCGTGCTGATGCAGAACCACGGCCCGTTCACCATCGGCCGCGACGCCAAGGACGCCGTCAAGGCGGCCGTCATGGTCGAGGAGGTCGCCCGCACGGTGCACCTGTCCCGCCAGCTGGGCGACCTGATCCCCATCGACCAGCGCCACATCGACGCGCTGTACGCCCGCTACCAGAACGTCTACGGCCAGGGCGACAGCGCCCCGGTCTCCACCGGTTCCGCACTCGACGAGGAGTCCCGAGCATGAGCAAGCCGTACGCCGACCGCGAGGTCTGGTTCCTGACCGGGAGCCAGGGCCTGTACGGCGAGGAGACGCTGCGCCAGGTGGCGGAGCAGTCGCAGGAGGTCGCCCGTACCCTCGACGCGAGCGACGACGTCCCGGCCAGGATCGTCTGGAAGCCGGTGCTCACCGACTCCGCCGCGATCCGCCGGGCCATGCTCGACGCGAACAGCCGTGACGACGTCCTCGGCGTCATCACGTGGATGCACACGTTCTCCCCGGCCAAGATGTGGATCGCCGGCCTCGACGTGCTGAGCAAGCCTCTGCTGCACCTGCACACCCAGGCGAACGTCGAGCTGCCGTGGGACGGCATCGACTTCGACTTCATGAACCTCAACCAGGCCGCGCACGGCGACCGCGAGTACGGCTACGCGCTGGCCCGCCTCGGCGTCGCTCGCACCACCGTCGTCGGCCACGCGTCGAACCCGGCCGTCACCGCGCGCGTCGGCACCTGGGTGCGCGGTGCCGCCGGCTGGGCCGCCACGCACGAGCTGCGCCTGGCGCGCTTCGGCGACAACATGCGCAACGTCGCCGTCACCGAGGGCGACAAGACCGAGGCGGAGCACGTCTTCGGCGTCAGCGTGAACACGTGGGGCGTGAACGACCTGGTCGCCGCGGTGGACGCGGTCGAGGACGCGACGGTCGACTCCCTGGTCGCGGAGTACCAGGACCTGTACGACGTGGTCCCGGAGCTGCGCAAGGGCGGCGAGCGGCACGACTCCCTGCGCTACGCGGCGCGCCAGGAGGCGGCGCTCGAGGCGTTCCTCGGCGAGCTGGGCGCCAAGGCGTTCACGACGAACTTCGAGGACCTCGGCGCGCTGCGCCAGCTCCCGGGCATCGCCGTGCAGCGGCTGATGGCCAAGGGCTACGGCTTCGGTGCCGAGGGCGACTGGAAGACGGCCGTCCTGGTCCGCGCCGCCAAGGTGATGGGCGCCGGCCTGCCCGGTGGCGCGTCGCTGATGGAGGACTACACCTACGACCTGACCCCGGGCGACGAGCGCATCCTCGGTGCGCACATGCTCGAGATCTGCCCGTCGCTGACCACCTCGACGCCGAAGGTCGAGATCCACCCGCTCGGCATCGGCGGCAAGGAGGACCCGGTCCGCATGGTGTTCGACGCCGACCCGGGCGTCGGTGTCGTGGTGTCGCTCGCGGACATGCGGGACCGGTTCCGGCTGACCGCCAACGTCGTCGACCTGGTGGAGCACCCCGCGCTGCCGAACCTGCCGGTCGCTCGGGCCGTCTGGAAGCCGCGCCCGGACTTCACCACGTCGGCGGAGGCCTGGCTGACCGCCGGCGGGGCGCACCACACGGTGCTGTCCACGGCCGCCGGTGTCGACGCCTTCGAGGTGTTCGCCACCATCGCGCGCACCGAGCTGCTCGTCATCGACGAGGCCACCACGGCCCGCGGGTTCCGCGACCAGGTGCGCTTCAACGCCGCGTATTACCGCCTGGCGCAGCGAATCTAGCTGTTACCCAAATGTGACTCCACGGCCGTGGGAAAACGCAGATGTGAGCGCTAACCTGGACCACGAGAACACGTGACGCCGGAGGTTTACCTTCGTCCGTCTGAGCACCACCGACGCAGTACCCGCGGCCATATCGTCGTATGGCCGCGAATCTCAACGAGGAGATCATCGATGCACGTGAAGCGCATCGCTGCCATTGCGGCAGCATTCACCCTGTCCCTGACGATGGCCGCGTGCAGCGGCGGCGGCGCGGGCTCCACCTCGGGTTCCACCGCCGGCAGCACGGCCGGTGGCGGCGCCGCCACCAAGGGCGACCTGATCGGCGTCGCGATGCCGACCAAGTCCTCCGAGCGCTGGATCAACGACGGCAACAACGTCAAGAGCCAGCTCGAGGCCCTGGGCTACAAGGTCGACCTGCAGTACGCCGAGGACGACATCCCCACCCAGGTCAACCAGATCGACACGATGATCACCAAGGGCGCCAAGGTGCTCATCATCGCCTCGATCGACGGCACGGCCATCACCAGCCAGCTGGAGCAGGCCAAGTCCAACGGCATCAAGGTCATCGCGTACGACCGCCTGATCCGCAACTCGGCGAACGTGGACTACTACACGACGTTCGACAACTTCAAGGTCGGCGTGCAGCAGGCCACCTCGCTGCTGACCGGCCTGGGCGTCCTCGACGCCTCCGGCAAGGACGCCGGCAAGACCGGCCCGCTCAACATCGAGCTGTTCGCCGGCTCGCCGGACGACAACAACGCGACGTTCTTCTACAACGGCGCGATGAGCATCCTCAAGCCGTACATCGACAAGAAGGTCCTGGTCGTCAAGTCCGGCCAGACCGACTTCAAGACCATCGCCACGCTGCGGTGGGACCCGGCCACGGCGCAGTCCCGCATGGAGAACCTGCTGACGTCCACCTACTCGGACGGCTCCAAGGTCGCCGGCGTGCTGTCCCCGTACGACGGTCTGTCGATCGGCATCCTCGGTGCCCTCAAGGGCGTCGGCTACGGCACGGCCAGCCAGCCGTACCCGATCGTGACCGGCCAGGACGCCGAGGCGGCCTCGGTCAAGTCGATCATCAAGGGCGAGCAGTACTCGACCATCTACAAGGACACCCGTGAGCTGGCCAAGGTCACGGTTGCCATGACCGACGCGATCCTCAAGGGTCAGGAGCCGAAGGTCACCGACACCAAGACCTACGACAACGGCGTCAAGGTGGTCCCGTCCTACCTGCTCGAGTCGCAGATCATCACGAAGGACAACTACAAGAAGGTCCTCGTCGACGGTGGCTACTACACCGAGGCGCAGCTGAGCTGACGTCCCGCCACGATCAGCAGCGCGGCGCCCCGCCGGTCCTTCCGGCGGGGCGCCGCCCCGAGACAGCAGGATCGGTTGGGCACATGAGTGACGACATCCTCCAGATGCGTGGCATCACGAAGACGTTTCCCGGAGTCAAGGCGCTCCAGGACGTGAACCTCACGGTCGCGCGGGCCGAGATCCACGCGATCTGCGGAGAGAACGGCGCCGGCAAGTCGACGCTGATGAAGGTGCTCTCGGGCGTCTACCCGTACGGGGACTACGAGGGCGAGATCTACTTCGACGGCGAGCTGTGCCAGTTCGGCAGCATCCGCGCGAGCGAGCAGCGCGGCATCGTCATCATCCACCAGGAGCTCGCGCTCAACCCGCTGCTGTCGATCGCGGAGAACATCTTCGTCGGCAACGAGCTGTCGCAGCGTGGCTTCATCGACTGGAACAAGACGAACGCCGAGGCCGCGCGCCTCATGGCGCGCGTCGGCCTGACCGAGAACCCGACCACCCGCATCGCGGACATCGGGGTCGGCAAGCAGCAGCTCGTGGAGATCGCCAAGGCGCTGTCCAAGGAGGTCAAGCTCCTCATCCTGGACGAGCCCACGTCGGCGCTGAACGACGCGGACTCCGAGCACCTGCTCAACCTGCTCCGGCAGCTCAAGGAGCAGGGCATCACCTCGATCATGATCTCCCACAAGCTCAACGAGATCGCCGAGATCGCCGACTCCACGACGGTCATCCGGGACGGGAAGACCATCGAGACGCTCGACATGAAGCGCGACGACGTCACGGAGGACCGGATCATCCGCGGCATGGTGGGTCGCGACCTCGAGCACCGGTTCCCGGAGCACACGCCGACCATCGGCGAGGAGATCATGCGGATCGAGGACTGGACCGTGCACCACCCGATCCAGCACGAGCGCGTCGTTGTCGACCACGCCTCCCTGAACGTGCGGCGCGGCGAGATCGTCGGACTTGCGGGTCTGATGGGTGCGGGCCGTACCGAGCTGGCGATGAGCGTGTTCGGCCGTGCGTACGGAGCGGACATCTCCGGCCGGGTGGTCAAGGACGGCAAGGAGGTGCGCCTGCACTCCGTGCCGGACGCCATCGCCGCCGGCATCGCCTATGCGACCGAGGACCGCAAGCGGTACGGCCTCAACCTCATCGAGACGATCAAGCAGAACATCTCCGTCGCCGCCCTCGGCAAGGTGTCCCGGCGTGGCTGGGTCAACGACAACGAGGAGACGAAGGTCGCGCAGGAGTCGCGCGTCTCGATGAACATCAAGGCGCCGTCCGTGCTGGCGCTCGCCGGCAAGCTGTCCGGCGGCAACCAGCAGAAGGTCGTGCTGAGCAAGTGGATCTTCGCCGACCCTGACGTGCTGATCCTCGACGAGCCGACCCGCGGCATCGACGTGGGCGCCAAGTACGAGATCTACACGATCATCAACCGCCTCGCGGACGCTGGGAAGGCGGTGCTGTTCATCTCCTCCGAGCTGCCCGAGCTCCTCGGCATGTGCGATCGCATCTATGCGATGAGCGCCGGCCGGATCACCGGTGTGGTGCCGCGCGAGCAGGCGACCCAGGAATCCCTCATGCAGCTCATGACCAAGGTAAAGGACTGACGCCGATGGGCGCGCTCGCCGGGGTGAAGGACGCCTTCACCAAGAACTTCCGCCAGAGCGGGATCTATCTCGCATTCGTTGCGATCATCATCCTGTTCTACTTCCTGACGAAAGGCGTTCTCCTGACGCCGCAGAACGTCACGAACATCGTCGTCCAGAACTCCTACATCCTGATCCTGGCCATCGGCATGGTCATCGTGATCATCGCCGGCCACATCGACCTGTCGGTCGGTTCGGTGGTGGCGTTCACCGGCGCCGTCGCCGGTGTGGTCACGGTCCGGAACGGCCTTCCGTGGTGGATCGGCGTGATCGTCGCCCTGCTGGTGGGTGCGCTGGTCGGCGCGTGGCAGGGCTACTGGGTGGCGTTCGTCGGAATCCCGGCGTTCATCGTCACCCTGGCCGGCATGCTCCTGTTCCGCGGCGCCACGATGGTGACGCTGGGCAACACGCAGATCTCGCCGTTCCCGGACGACTTCCGCAACATCGCCTCCGGGTACCTCAACGGGGTGATGGGCGGCAACGGGTTCGACGTGTTCACGCTGCTCCTGGGCGCCCTCGGCGTGATCGGCTACGCCGTCAGCCAGTGGCGCAAGCGGCGTGCCCGCATCGCCTACCAGCAGGACGTCGAGTCGATGCCGCTGTTCATCGGCCAGATCGTCATCATGGGCGCGGTCGTCATTGCGTTCGCGTGGAAGCTGGCCAACTACAAGGGTCTGCCCATCGTGCTGATCATCCTGGCGGCGCTGATCCTCGTGTACGCAGCCGTCACCAAGAACAGCGTCTTCGGTCGCCACGTGTTCATGATCGGCGGCAACCTGAACGCGGCCACCCTGTCCGGCATCAAGGTCAAGTGGGTCAACTTCTGGATCTTCGTGAACATGGGCGTGCTGTCCGCGCTGGCCGGCCTGGTGTTCACGGCCCGTCTGAACCTGGCCAACCCGAAGGCCGGAACCGGCTTCGAGCTGGACGCCATCGCCGCCGCCTTCATCGGCGGTGCGGCGGTGACCGGCGGTGTCGGCACCGTGGTCGGCACCATCGCCGGTGGCCTGATCATCGGTGTGATGAACAACGGCATGTCGATCATGGGCGTGGGCATCGACTACCAGCAGGCCATCAAGGGCCTGGTGCTGCTGATGGCCGTCGCGTTCGACGTGTACAACAAGCGGCGGGCCGGCGTCAGCCGCTGACCTGCACAGCTCCACCGCCGGGCACAGCCCGCCCGGCGCCGACGACCCGCCCTCCGGCACCTCGGAGGGCGGGTCGTCGGCTGTCCGCAGTCCCTACGCTGGGTCCGTGGCGGGACGAGCGCGGGCGGCCGACGACGCCGCGGGCGCGGTCGGGGGCGGCGAGGACCAGGCCCGGCCCCGCGGCCGTCGGCCCGCGGGCTCGGACACCCGGGGCGACATCGTCGCCGCGGCCCGGGCGGAGCTGGCCCAGCGTGGGTACGACGGCGCCTCGGTCCGGTCGGTCGCACGGCGGGCCGGCGTCGATCCGGCGCTGGTGCGGCACTACTTCGAGGACAAGGCCGAGCTGTTCGCCGCCGCGATGGTGCCGACGGGGGTCGACCCGGCTCAGGTGGTCGGGCAGCTGCTGGAGGGCGGGCTCGACGGGCTCGGCGAACGACTGGCCCGCGCGGTGCTCGAGGTGTGGGAGGACGAGCACGGCGAGCGGTTCCGCGTCCTGTTCGGGGCCCTCGGCTCCAGCGAGCCGCACGTGCAGGCGATGGCGCAGTTCCTCGGCCGGCAGGTGTTCGCGCGGGTCGTGGCCGTGCTGCCGACGCCGGACGCCGACCTGCGGATGGCGCTGGCCGCCTCCCACGTGGTCGGCGTGCTCATCGCTCGCCACGTGCTGCAGCTCCCGGAGATCGCCGGTATGGGCACCGACCGGCTGGCGGCGATCGTCGGACCGGCGCTGCAGGGCTACCTGACCGGCCCTCTCGGCGATGTCCGGTCACCCGATCGGCCCATGGCGCCCCTTGCGGGCGCCGACACGGAGGAGGACTACTCCTCACATGAGGAATAACGGGGACGGCGGCGGACGGTCCGTCGCCGTCGAGGTGCGCAGGCTACGGGTCGTCCGCGGCTCCAACGTGGTGCTCGACGGGCTCGACCTCACCGTCCCGGCCGGCGAGGTGGTGGGGCTGCTCGGCCCGAGCGGGAGCGGCAAGACGACGCTGATGCGCTCGATCGTCGGCGCGCAGGTGGTCGCCGGCGGGACGGTGACGGTGCTCGGGCGGCCGGCAGGGTCCCCGCCGCTGCGCCGCGAGGTCGCCTACGTCACCCAGGCGCCCAGCGTGTACGCGGACCTGACGGTGGGGGAGAACCTCCGCTACGCAGGCTCGCTGCTGGGGGCGCCGGCGTCCGACCCCGCGCGGGTGCTCGACGAGGTGGGGCTGACGGGGTTCGACCGCCGCCTGACCGGCACGCTGTCCGGTGGCGAGCTGTCCCGGGTCTCCCTGGCGGTCGCCCTGCTGAACACCCCGGCCCTGCTGGTGCTCGACGAGCCGACGGTCGGGCTGGACCCGGTGCTGCGGCGGGACCTGTGGAACCTGTTCGGACGGTTGCGGGACGGTGGGCGGTCCTTGCTGGTGTCCAGCCACGTGATGGACGAGGCGGCCCGCTGCGACCGGCTGGTGCTGATGCGCAACGGGGCGGTGCTGGCCGACGGCACGCTCGCCGAGCTGCTCGCCGAGACGGGTGCGGTGGACGCCGAGGGCGCCTTCCTCAGCCTCGTCGACCGGGCGAACGCCGGGAACGGGTCGGTGGCCGCATGAGCCCGCGCCTGACGGCCGCGACGACCGGCCGCGTGCTGAACCAGCTGCGCCACGACCCCCGGACGATCGCGCTGATCCTGGTGCTGCCGTGCCTGCTGCTGGGCCTGATCGCCTGGATGTTCCACGGCACCGACGTGATCGACCGGTTCGGGCCGATGCTGGTGGGCCTGTTCCCGCTGATCGTGATGTTCCTGGTCACGTCCGTGGCGACGCTGCGCGAGCGCACCTCCGGCACCCTCGAGCGGCTGATGACCCTGCCGATCGGGCGCGGCGACTTCGTCATCGGCTACGCGATCGCGTTCGCGGTGCTCGCCCTGCTGCAGTCGCTCGTGGTCACCGGGTTCGCCGTGTGGGTGGGCGGGATGGACGTCAAGGGTCCGTTCCTGCTGATGGTGCTGGTGGCGGTGCTCGACGCGGTGCTGGGCTGCGCGCTCGGCCTGGCCGCCTCGGCGGTGGCCCGCACCGAGTTCCAGGCGGTGCAGCTGATGCCGGCGATCATCTTCCCGCAGCTGATCACGGCCGGCCTGCTGATGCCGCGCGCCCAGATGCCGACCGTGCTCGAGTGGCTGTCCCGGGTCCTGCCGCTGACCTACGGCGTCGAGGCGATGCAGCGGATCGCCTTCGGCGACGGCTGGTCGAAGGTGAGCGGTGACGTCGGCGTGATCGCCCTGTTCATCGTCGGCTCGCTGCTGCTGGGCATCAGCACCCTGCGCCGGCGCACGGCCTGAGCGCCGGCCGGACCACGCGCCGGCCCGACGCCGGCAGCGGCTACCGGGTCGCCTCGAGGCGAGCCAGCTGCTCCGCCACGTCGTAGTCCGCCGACGGCCACTGCAGGTCCAGGTCCTCGAGCGCGTCCAGCACCAGCTGCGACACCGCCAGCCGGGCGAACCACTTGCGGTCGGCCGGGACCACGTGCCACGGGCAGTCCGGGGTCGACGTCCGGTCGAACATCACCTGGTAGGCCTCCTGGTAGTCGTCCCAGCGCGCCCGGGTGTCCACGTCGCCCGGGTTGAACTTCCAGTGCTTGTCGGACCGCTCCAGGCGCTCGTGCAGCCGCCGGTACTGCTCCCCGCGGGAGATCATCAGCGCCACCTTGATCACCCGCGTGCCGGCCTTGGCGAGCTCGGCCTCGAAGTCGACGATCTCGTCGTACCGCCTGTCGATCACGTCCCGGGGCGCGAGCTCGTTCACCCGGGCGACCAGCACGTCCTCGTACTGCGACCGGTCGAACACGCCGATCTTCCCGGCCGGGGGGAGCGCCCGGCGGATGCGCCACAGGTAGTCGTGCCGGCGCTCCTCGGCCGTCGGGACGCCGAACGAGTGCAGGGCGACGCCCTGCGGGTCGACCATCCCCATCACGTGCCGCACGATGCCGCCCTTGCCGGCGGTGTCCAGGCCCTGCAGCACCAGCAGGATCGAGCGGGTGCCACCGGTGCGCCCCTCGGCGAACAGCCGCTCCTGCAGGTCGGACATCCGCTCGCCGATGGCGCGGGTGATCGCGGCGCCGGTCTTCTTGCCGTCGCCGAAGCCGGGTGTGCCGCGCGTGTCGAGGTCCGCCAGCCGGAACCCCGGGTGCACCGCCAGGGCCTCCGCCGCCTTGGTCGACCAGCCGTCCGCCACCATCGCCGTCCCCTTCCGTGTGCTCTGCCGCGCGGGCCCGTGCCGTCGCGGGCGTGCCGCGCGTGCCTCGGACCGTCGTCACGTGGCACGGATCCTCGTCCTGCGCCGCCGGTGGCGCGACCGGTCCGCCCGGTTGCGTGGACGCTGGATCGACACCGGCGCCCCGCGGTGCGACGGTGAACCCATGACCTCGCTGTCCCGCACCACGACGGTCGCTCGGGTGGTGTGGTCCACCGAGCTGCTGGCGTACGACTTCGGCCCCGGCCACCCGATGACCAGCGAGCGGATCGACCTGACCATCGCGCTCGCGGCCGGCCTGGGGCTGCTCGACCAGCCGGACGTCGAGGTGGTCGGTGCCGAGCCCGCCTCCGACGCGCTGCTGACCACGGTGCACGAGCCGGCGTACGTCGCCGCGGTGCACGCCGCGGCCGAGCACGGGCTGCCCGACCTCGCCCGGGGCCTGGGGACCGCCGACGACCCGATCTTCCCGATGATGCACACGGCCGCCGCCAGCGTGGTCACGGGGTCGGTCGACGCGGCGCTGGCGCTGTGGACGGGCGGGGTGCAGCACGCGGTCAACGTGGGCGGCGGCCTGCACCACGCCATGCCCGGTGCCGCCTCCGGCTTCTGCGTGTACAACGACGCCGCGCTGGCGATCCGGGCACTGCTCGACGCGGGGGCGGCCCGGGTGGCCTACGTCGACATCGACGCGCACCACGGGGACGGCGTGCAGGCCGCCTTCTGGGACGACCCGCGGGTGCTGACCATCTCGCTGCACGAGACCGGCCACGCCCTGTTCCCGGGTACGGGCTGGGCGAGCGAGATCGGCGGGCCCCACGCGCTCGGCACGGCCGTCAACGTCGCGCTGCCGTCCCGGACGCGCGACGCGGGCTGGCTCCGGGCGATCGACGCGGTGGTGCCGCCGGTGGTGCGGGAGTTCGCGCCGGACGTGCTGGTGACCCAGCACGGGTGCGACACGCACGTCTCCGACCCGCTGACCACCCTCCGCACGTCCGTGGACGGTCAGCGGCGTGCCGCGGAGCTGCTGCACGACCTGGCGCACGAGCTGGTGGACGGCCGGTGGCTCGCCCTGGGCGGCGGGGGCTAC
>NCKG01000273.1:0-2690 GCA_002279095.1 Cellulomonas sp. 14-74-6 | reverse complement strand
ACCCATGGCGACGAAGACGTCACCAACCCGCTCCATCAGCGTCTCGAGCGGGTGCCGGGCCCCGGCGGCGCGACGGTCCACCGGGAGGGTGACGTCCACGGCCTCCTCGACCAGCACCCGCGCGTCGCGCTCGGCCTCCAGCACTGCCTCGCGCGCCGCGATGGCGGCGGTCAGCCGCCCCCGGACCTGGCCGACGATGCGCCCCGCCGCCGCCTTCTCCGCACCCGGCAGACCGCCGATGGCACGGTTCGCCAGGGCCAACGGGCTGCGCTCCCCGGTGTGCGCCTGGCGGACGGCCTTCAGTGCCGCGAGGTCCGCAGCGGCGGCCACCGCTGCGAGCGCCTCGTCCAGCGCGTTCTGCATCGCGTCGGCATCGAGGGGGGACAGCACCGTGCTCTCGTCGGGCATCCGAGCCTTCCAGGGTGGGACGACGACCGGCGCAGCAGGCGGACCGGCCCGGCCGCCACGCGCACGGGCGGCCGACCCGGCAGTCTAGTGGCGCGCCCTGCAGCGGCCCGGGCGCGTCCAGCAACGGGTCCACCCTCCGACTGATCGGCCCGCCGACCCGCCGTTCAGGTGCCGAGCGGGAGCTCGCCGACCGGCACGTACAACGGACCACCGCCGCGGCCGGCGCCCGGGGTGGACTCGACGAGCCGCAGGGACGTCACGGTCCACGTCGGACCCTCGTACACCGCCAACGCCGAGACCAGGTCCTCCGGCAGCTGGCCCTCCACCTCTCCGGCCGCACGCTCGGCCCGAGCGCGCCCGGCGGCCCGACCACCACGGACGGGTGGGGCACCCGGTCGCACCCGGCCGACCGTCAGGTGCGGCCGCTCCCGCACGCGCACGTCCGGCGGAGCGCCGACCTCGTCACCTGCCCGACCGCAGGCGCGCGTCAGCGCCCGGTGCTCGTCGAGGTCGCCTGCCACGCCGGTCCACAGGGTCCGGTGGGAGAACACCCCGGCGCCGCGCAGTCGCAGCGCGTACGGCTCCGCCGCAGCCGCCGCGGCCGCGAGCTCTTCGAGCAGGATCAGGGCGCTGCCGTCGGCCACGCTCCCGTAGAAGGCGAGCGTCAGGTGCCAGGTCTCCCGTGCCGCCCACCGGACCGGGCCGCGGTCCTCCCCCGCTGTCGCCCCGCGCACGGCCGCCAGGGCCAGGTCGAGGTGGTCGAGCACCTCCTCGGGCGGCCAGACGGCGGCGAACAGGCGCACGGGCTCAGAGCCGGACGTGCCGGTGGGCACGCGCGGAGGCGTACAGGCAGACCGCCGCAGCCGTCGCGAGGTTGAGCGACTCGGCGCGGCCGTGCAACGGCACCCGGACCACCGCATCGGCCAGGGCCAGGTCCTCGTCCGCCAGACCCCACGCCTCGTTGCCGAACAGCCAGGCGGTCGGACCGGCGAGGTCGGGCGCGCCGGAGCCGGTGGTGTCCTGCAGGTCGTCGAGGTCCACGTCGCCGCGGCCGTCGGCGGCGAGGACGGTGACACCGGCACTGCGCACGGCGTGCACAGCGCCAGCGAGGGTCACCTCCTCGACGACCGGCAGGTGGAAGAGCGAGCCCGCCGTGGAGCGCACCACCTTGGGGTTGTGCACGTCGACGCTCTCGGTCGAGAGCAGCACCGCGTCGGCTCCGGCGGCGTCGGCCACCCGCAGCACCGTGCCCGCGTTGCCGGGGTCACGCACGTGCGCCAGCACCGCGAGCAGCCGGGGACGCGCCGCGAGCACGGTGCCGAGGTCGTCGTGGCGCTGGTCGGCCACAGCCACGACGTGCTGGGCGTCGGGGCTCATCGCCTCGAGCACGGCGGCGTCGCCGACGTGCAGGTGCAGCCGCCGCTCGCGAGCCGACGCCACGATCTCCGGGTAGCGGTCTGCCGCACCCGCCGTCAGGTAGACGTCGTGGACGACGACGTCGGCCGTCGCCACCGCCTCGCGCACCGCCTGCGGCCCCTCGACGAGGAACCGTCCGGTGCGCCGACGCGCCGAACGCCCGGCCAGGGCGGCGACCGACCGCACGCGCTCGGCGCGCGGGTTGGTCAGCTCAGCGCTCACGGCCGGGCGTTCGGGTGGAGCGGGTCGACGGACCTCACGCAGCCGAGGGGGCGTTGACGTCCTCCGGCAGCGCGTCCTTGGCCAGCTGGACCAGCGCGGCGAAGGCCGCCGCGTCGTTCACGGCCAGGTCGGCCAGCACACGCCGGTCCACCTCGACGCCCGCGAGCTTCAGGCCCTGGATCAGGCGGTTGTAGGTGATGCCCTGGGCTCGGCCGGCGGCGTTGATCCGCTGGATCCACAGCTTGCGGAAGTCGCCCTTGCGCGCCTTGCGGTCGCGGTAGGCGTACACCAGGGAGTGGGTGACCTGCTCCTTGGCCTTCCGGTACAGGCGGGACCGCTGACCGCGGTAACCGCTCGCCCGCTCGAGGGTCGACCGGCGCTTCTTCTGGGCGTTGACCGCCCGCTTCACGCGTGCCACGTGATGCTCCTTGCTGGTCCAGGCTCGTCGCGCCCGGGACGCCCCGTGGGGCGTCCACGGGTCAGCGGCCGAGCAGCTTCTTGATCTTGGGGGTGTCGACCGACGAGACGACCACGTCACCGGCGATGCGGCGGGTGCGACGGCTCGACTTGTGCTCCAGCAGGTGCCGCCCGTTGGCCTGCTCCCGCATGATCTTGCCGGTGCCGGTCACGCGGAAGCGCTTCTT
>NCKG01000016.1:0-16030 GCA_002279095.1 Cellulomonas sp. 14-74-6 | reverse complement strand
GCGTGCTGGCCCAGGTGGCCGCTCTGCTGGCCGAGCACGAGGTGTCCATCGAGGCGGTGCGCCAGTCGCCCGCCGCCGGCGATGCCGCGCACCTGGTGATCACCACGCACATCGCGTCCGAGGCGAACCTCCGCGCCACCGTCGCCGCCATCGCAGGGCTCGCCGTGGTGCGAGCCGTGCTGTCCGTCCTGCGAGTCGAGGGAGCCTGATGGCCCACCAGTGGCGCGGCGTGATCGCCGAGTACGCCGACCGCCTGCCCGCCCACGTGCAGCAGAAGGTGGTCACCCTCGCCGAGGGCGGTACGCCGCTGGTGCCGGCCCCCGTGCTGTCCGCCCGGATCGGTGCGGAGGTGCACCTCAAGGTCGAGGGCATGAACCCGACCGGCTCCTTCAAGGACCGCGGCATGACCACCGCGATCTCGGCCGCGGCCGGACGTGGTGCCAAGGCCGTCGTGTGCGCGTCCACCGGCAACACCTCGGCCTCGGCCGCCGCCTACGCCGCCCGCGCGGGCATGGTCTGCGCCGTGCTGGTGCCGGACGGCAAGATCGCGATGGGCAAGCTGAGCCAGGCGGTGGCGCACGGCGCCCGGCTGCTGCAGGTGGACGGGAACTTCGACGACTGCCTGGTCGCGGCCCGCAAGCTCGCCGAGGCCTACCCGGTCGAGCTGGTGAACTCGGTCAACCCCGACCGGATCGAGGGGCAGAAGACCGCCGCCTTCGAGATCGTCGACTCGCTCGGCGACGCGCCGGACGTGCACGTGCTGCCGGTCGGCAACGCGGGGAACATCACCGCGTACTGGAAGGGCTACCGCGAGTACGCGGGCCTCGACGGCGGGTCGGGTCTCCCGGCCGGGGCGAGCCGCACACCGGCGATGTGGGGATTCCAGGCGGCCGGCGCCGCACCGATCGTGCTGGGCCACCCGGTGGACGCCCCGGAGACGATCGCCACGGCCATCCGCATCGGCAACCCCGCGTCGTGGGCGCAGGCCGAGGACGCGCGGGACACCTCCGGCGGTCTCATCGAGTCGGTGACGGACCAGCAGATCCTCGCCGCCCACCGATTCCTCTCCGCGCAGGAGGGTGTGTTCGTCGAGCCGGCCTCCGCCACGGGCGTCGCCGGTCTGCTGGCGCTGTCCGAGGCGGGTCGGGTGCCGGCGGGCCTGCGGATCGCCGTCACGGTGACCGGTCACGGCCTGAAGGACCCGCAGTGGGCGCTGCGCACGGCCGACGGCGGCGACGTGCAGCCCGTTCGCGTGTCGGCGGACGTCGTGTCCATCGCCGACGCCCTCGGCCTGGACTGACCGATGCGTCTGGCCGCCGACCGGGTGCACGTCCGCACGCCCGCGACGAGCGCCAACCTCGGTCCCGGCTTCGACGCGCTCGGCGTCGCGCTGTCCCTGCACGACGAGCTGGAGGTGCGCGCCGTCGGCTCGCCGGGCGCCACGGTCGAGGTCTCGGGCGAGGGCGCCGGCCAGGTGCCGGACGACGAGCAGCACCTGGTGGTCCGGGCGGTCCGTCTGGCGCTGGACCACGTCGGCGCCTCGCAGGTGGGGCTGCACCTGGTGTGCCACAACCGCATCCCGCACGGCCGCGGCCTGGGATCCTCCGCGGCGGCCGTCGTCGCCGGCATCCTGGCCGCGCGAAGCCTGATCAGCGACCCCGAGGCGCTGGACGACGACACCTGCCTCGGCCTGGCGACGCAGATGGAGGGACACCCCGACAACGCCGCCCCCGCGCTGCTCGGGGGTGCGACCGTCGCCTGGTCCGACGACTCGGGGGTGCGCGCCGCCCGGCTGCCCGTGCACCCCGACGTGCTGCCCGTGGCCGTGGTGCCGCCGCAGCACCTGTCGACGCGGACGGCACGCAGCGTGCTGCCCGCCCAGGTGCCGCACGGCGACGCCGCGTTCGAGGCCGGCCGTGCCGCGCTCCTGGTCGAGGCGCTCGGCCGTCGGCCGGACCTGCTGCTGCCCGCCACCGAGGACCGGCTGCACCAGCAGTACCGACGCGCCGTGATGCCGGACTCGCTGGCGCTGGTCGGGGCGCTGCGGCGGCAGGGGATCGCCGCGGTGGTGTCCGGCGCGGGACCCACGGTGCTGGTGCTGGCGCGCCGCACGGCGGACGGCGGTACCGATGCGGACGCGGCGGTCGCGGCGGCGTTCGGCGGGGTGATGGCCGGCTGGCGGGTGCTGCCCCTGCCGGTGGACCCGCGCGGGGCTGTCGCCGAGCGGTCCCTCCTCCGCTGACCGGCGTGGCCGCTGCCAGCACCGACGCGGGGCGTCCACGCGAGCGATGCGCGGCGGTCGGGACGTCCGCCGGTGCTAGCATCGTGCCGTTCCCCGGACCTCGTCCTCATCGCAGGAGCGACGGTTTCGCGGCCCCGGCACGGTCGGGACCGCCTGGACCGGTGCACCAGCACCCCGCACACGTTCGGCACGAGTCGACGAACGGGAACGCCCCGCCCACGTGAGCTGACGTCGTCGAACGTCTTCCGTGCGGCTCCACCACCGCCCGGTCCCGGACCGGGCGACGGCCGTCCCGACGAGCGTCGGGAGGCCCGACGAGGGGGAAGGGTCCTTCGTGACAGACACCATCGACACCGCCGTGACGAGTTCCGGCGGTACCGCCCGTTCCGGGGGGCTGTCCGCCCTCCGGCTCCCCGAGCTGCAGGCCATGGCGGCCCAGCTCGGCGTGAAGGGCACCTCCAAGATGCGCAAGGGCGAGCTCGTGCAGGCGATCGGCGCCGCACGCGGCACGGCGGTCCCGGCATCGCAGGAGAGCCGCCCGCGGGAGGCGCGCCGGGTGGCCGCCGAGCCGGCCGCCGCACCCCAGACCACGGCAGCGCTCGCGTTGCCCGAGCGCATCGACGAGCGCGCAGACCGGCCGGCCGAACGGGCGGAGCGGCCGCCCCGGCGTGCGGCGCGGCCGGTTCGCGCACCACTCGGCTCCGGGGACGACGAGGCGCGCCCGGCCCGTGGCGCGCAGGACGCCCTTGCGGGCCTCGAGGCAGCGCTCGACGCCCGGACGACGGCGCACCAGGACGACCGGGAGGACCGGGCGGCCCGTGCGGCCGAGGCCGTCGTCGGCGTGAACGCCGAGCGCCGCAGCCGCCGTGCCGGTCGCGGTGCCGGTGCGCCTGTGCGTGCCGACGAGGCGGACCGCATGGAGCCGCGCGCCGTCGAGCCCACCGGCCAGCCGGGAGCCGAGGGTCCGGACCGCTCGGACCAGGAGCGTCAGGGCGGCGAGCGGCCGGCTCAGGACCGCCTCCGCTACGAGCGCGAGGGCTTCGTCCGCGGCGACCGCCAGCAGCGCACCGAGCGCACCCAGGGCCCGGTCGGGCAGGGCGAGCGTGCCGACGCCGGCGACGAGGGCGAGGGCAACGGCCGTCGTCGCCGGTCCCGGGACCGCTACCGCGACCGGGACCGCAAGCGCGGCCGCGGCCGGGGTCCCAACGGTCCGGACCTGCTCGGCCTGGACAACGAGGTCGAGCTGTCCGAGGACGACGTGCTGCTGCCCGTCGCGGGCATCCTCGACGTGCTCGAGTCGTACGCCTTCGTGCGGACCAGCGGCTACCTGCCGGGTCCGCACGACGTGTACGTCAGCCTCGGCCAGGTGAAGAAGGCCGGGCTGCGCCGCGGTGACGCGATCACCGGTGCCGTCCGCCAGCCCCGTGAGGGCGAGCTGCTGCCGGCCGGCAACCGGCCGAACAAGTTCAACGCGCTGGTGCGGCTCGACACCGTCAACGGCCTGACCCCGGAGCAGGCCCGCCAGCGGCCCGAGTTCGGCAAGCTGACCCCGCTGTACCCGCAGGAGCGCCTCCGCCTGGAGACGGAGCCGACCCGGCTGACGCCGCGCGTGATCGACATCGTCGCGCCCATCGGCAAGGGCCAGCGCGGCCTCATCGTCGCGCCGCCCAAGGCGGGCAAGACGATCATCATGCAGCAGATCGCCAACTCGATCACCGCGAACAACCCCGAGGTCCACCTCATGGTCGTGCTCGTCGACGAGCGCCCCGAGGAGGTCACCGACATGGAGCGGACGGTGAAGGGCGAGGTGATCGCCTCGACCTTCGACCGGCCCGCGTCGGACCACACGATCGTCGCCGAGCTGGCGATCGAGCGGGCCAAGCGCCTGGTCGAGCTGGGCCAGGACGTCGTGGTGCTGCTCGACTCGATCACCCGGCTGTCCCGCGCGTACAACCTCGCGGCGCCGGCCTCCGGGCGCATCCTGTCCGGCGGTGTCGACGCCGCGGCGCTGTACCCGCCGAAGAAGTTCTTCGGTGCCGCGCGCAACATCGAGAACGGTGGCTCGCTGACGATCGTCGCCTCGGCGCTGGTGGAGACGGGCTCGAAGATGGACGACATCATCTTCGAGGAGTTCAAGGGCACCGGGAACATGGAGCTGCGGCTGTCCCGGTCGCTGGCGGACAAGCGGATCTTCCCGGCGGTGGACGTCAACGCGTCCGGCACCCGGCGCGAGGAGATCCTCATGTCCACCGACGAGCTGAAGATCGTCTACAAGCTGCGCCGCGTGCTCGGAGCGCTCGACCAGCAGCAGGCGATCGAGCTGCTGCTCGGCAAGCTGCGGGAGACGAAGTCGAACGTCGAGTTCCTGCTGCAGGTCCAGAAGACGACCCCGGGTGGCCCCTCGATCCTCGAGGACACCATCGGCCGCACCGTCTGAGGCCGTCCCGCCCGTACCGGACCACCGGTGCGGGCGGCCACCGCTCAGCGCCCGGCCGCCCGCACCGCCCGGCGGTACACCGCCTCGACCTGGTCCATGACCAGGTCGGCGTCGAACCGGTGCACGGCCGCGCGCTGACGCCGGACGGCTGCGGCGCGCTCCTCGTCGTCCGCGTCGACCCAGCGTGCCAGGGTGCGGGCGAGCGCACGGATGTCGCGCGCGTCCACCAGCTGCTCCTCGACGCCCGCCATCGTGGTGCGGTACCCGGCGTTGTCACCCGCCAGCACCGGGCCGCCGGCGCAGGCCAGCGCCTCGACCACCGAGATGCCGAAGCTCTCGCCGCCAGTCGAGGGCAGGACGACGAGCCCGGCGCCGGCGAGCAGCTGCGCCTTCTCCTCCTCCGCCACGAACCCCGGCATGCGCACCCGCTCCGTCAGACCGCCGGTGCGCACCGCGCGGTGCAGCTCGTCGACCAGTGGCCCCCCGCCCGCCAGGGTCAGGGTCCACGGCCGGCTCGTCATCCGCTCGCGCTCCATCAGCGCCAGCGCCGCGACCAGCTCCCGCGGGCCCTTGCGCTCCACGAGCCGCCCGAGGAACACGATCTGGGTGGTCCGGCCGACGGTGGGCTGCACGGGTCCCGCCGGGAACGCCGACAGGTCCAGCGGCATGCCGATCGCGGTCGACGTCACCCCGAAGGCACGCTGGGCGAACTCGCCGGCCGGCTCGGACAGGGCGATCACCTCGTGGAACCGCCGCAGCGTGCGCCGCTCCGCCAGCCCGAGCGCCCGGGTGGCCAGGGCCACGCGGGGGGAGTCCGGCAGGATCAGGAACGTCCCGACCACGGCGACGTCGGCAGCGGCCCGCCGCACCACCCGCCCGGTCAGCAGGGGTGAGTGCGGCAGCTGCACGTGCAGCACGTCGAACGGCACCCGCGCGAGCAGTCGGCGCACCGAGGCGGCCGGAGCCGGCAGGGGCGTCCGGACCACGTTGCCGTTGACGCGCACGCCGAGGTGACGGCCGAGCACGTGGAGGTTCTCCAGGTCCGTGCGACGGGTGGTGGAGGCGACCAGGTGCACGGTGTGCCCCCGGGCCGTCAGGTGCCGGGCGAGCGCCAGCACGTACTGCTGCACCCCGTCCGGACGGTCGAGCCCGTCGTCCAGCAGCAGACCGATGGTCAGCGGCCGCACCTCGTCGGACGGGGGCGAGGCGGACATCCGCCCAGGATAGGTGGGAGACGGAGGCGGGGTCGCCGGGGGCCGACGGCCGGTCCAGCGGGATGATTTCGGGCCGGTCAGTGGTTCTGGCATGATGGTCTGTCGGTCTGCCGGTTCACCGGCGCAGCACCTGCGTCCGGACCCGGAGACATCCCCGAACAGGAGATCCCCGTGAAGTCTGGTATCCACCCGCAGTACGTGCCCACCACGGTGACGTGCACGTGCGGCAACACCTTCGTCACCCGGTCCACCGTGACCAAGGGTGAGATCCACGCCGACGTCTGCAGCGCCTGCCACCCGTTCTACACGGGCAAGCAGAAGATCCTCGACACCGGTGGCCGCGTGGCCCGGTTCGAGGCCCGCTACGGCAAGAAGCAGGGCTAGCACCTCGACAGCGCCGGCGCCTCGGCGCGGACCCGCCCCTCCCGGGGCTGTCCGCCCCGGGCGCCGGCGCTGTCGTGCTGTCCGGGGTCGTGCGCCGCGACCCCACGTGAACGGTCGACCGGGAGGTCACGCATGAGCGCGTCGTTCGACGCCCTGCAGCCGGTGCTCGACGAGCACGCGGCCATCGAGGCCCGGCTGGCAGATCCGGCGGTGCACGGCGACCCGGCGGAGGCGCGCCGGCTCGGTCGCCGGTACGCGGAGCTGGGCCGGGTGGTCGGCGCCTACCGGGTGTGGCGGGCGGCCGACGACGACGCGCGCGCAGCCGCCGAGCTGGTGGAGCTCGCCGAGGGCGGCGAGGCCGCGGAGCTCGCGGCGGAGCTCCCGGCGCTGCAGAGTGCGGCCGACGAGGCCGCCGAGCGGCTCCGGCGGGTGCTCGTGCCGCGGGATCCCGACGACGCGCGCGACGTCATCCTGGAGATCAAGGCGGGGGAGGGCGGCGAGGAGTCGGCGCTGTTCGCCGCCGACCTGCTGCGGATGTACTCGCGGTACGCGGAGCGGCAGGGGTGGGCGACCCAGGTGCTCGACGCGACGGAGTCGGGCCTCGGCGGGTACAAGGACGTGCACCTCGCCGTGAAGGCGCTCGGCACCGTCGTACCGGAGGACGGGGTCTGGGCGCACCTGAAGTACGAGGGCGGCGTGCACCGCGTGCAGCGGGTGCCGGTGACGGAGTCGCAGGGCCGCATCCACACGTCGGCCGCGGGCGTCCTGGTGCTGCCGGAGGCCGACGACGACTCCGAGGTGGACATCGACCCCGGCGACCTGCGCATCGACGTGTTCCGGTCCTCCGGTCCTGGCGGGCAGTCGGTGAACACCACCGACTCGGCGGTGCGGATCACGCACCTGCCCACGGGCATCGTCGTCTCGATGCAGAACGAGAAGTCGCAGCTGCAGAACCGCGAGCAGGGGATGCGCGTGCTGCGCGCGCGGCTGCTCGCGGCCCGTCAGGAGGAGGTCGCAGCGGCGGCGCAGGAGGCCCGGCGCTCCCAGGTCCGGACGGTCGACCGGTCGGAACGCATCCGCACCTACAACTTCCCCGAGAACCGGATCACCGACCACCGCACGGGTTACAAGGCGTACAACCTCGACGCCGTGCTCGACGGCGACCTGGGCCCCGTGGTGCAGTCGGCGATCGACGCGGACGAGGCCGCCCGGCTCGCGGCCGCCACCTCGTGACGCGCGACGGCGGTCCGGCCGGGGCAGCCGACGCGGGCCGCGCCGCCGGGCTGCGTCCCTTCGTCGACGCCGCGACGCGGCTGCTGCTCGAGGCCGGCGTCGCCTCCCCACGGCACGACGCGCTCGCGCTCGCGGCGCACGTGCTCGGCCGTGACCGCGTCGACCTCGTGCTGCCGCCCGAGCTGCCGGCGGACTTCGCGTCGCGGTTCGCCGAGCTGGTGGAGCGTCGCAGGCGGCGCGAGCCGCTGCAGCACCTGGTCGGCAGCACCGGGTTCCGGTACCTGACGCTCGCGGTGGAGCCCGGGGTGTTCGTGCCGCGCCCGGAGACGGAGGTGGTCGCCGGCGTCGCCGTCGAGGAGGCCGCCCGGGTGGCGGCCGGCGGCACCGAGCCGGTCGTCGTCGACCTGTGCTGCGGGTCCGGCGCGATCGCCGTCGCGGTGGCCACCGAGGTGCCGACCGCCCGGGTGACCGCGGTCGACCTCTCCGAGCAGGCGGTCGCGCTGACCGCCCGCAACGGCGCCGTGGCCGGTGCGGAGCACCTGGTCGCGCTGCACGGAGACGTGGCGGACCCCGCGCTGCTGCCCGGGCTGGCCGGCCGCGTGCACGTGCTGGTGGCCAACCCGCCGTACATCCCACCGGACGCCGAGCCCGTGGACCCGGAGGTGCGCGACCACGACCCGGAGCTCGCCCTGTACGGCGGCGGCGTGGACGGCCTGGACGTGCCGCGCGCCGTGCTGCGCGCGGGCGGCCGGCTGCTGGTGCCCGGTGGTCTGCTGGTGATGGAGCACGCCGAGGTCCAGGCGGCGGCCGCGCGGGACGCGGCGACCGCGACCGGGCTCTACGCGGACGTCCGGACGCAGGACGACCTGACCGGCCGGCCACGGATGCTCGTCGCGCGCCGCACCGGCCTGCCCGAGCCGTCCGGTGCGGCCCACCTCGACGAGCGACGCCGGCCCGACGTGGGAGACTCGCGGCCGTGACCGGCGAGCAGATCCTGGACGCGACGGACCCGGCGGCGTGGGGCCCGGCCCTCGACGAGGCCGTCAACGCGCTGGCGCGCGGCGGTCTGGTGGTGCTGCCGACGGACACGGTGTACGGCCTGGGGGCGGATGCGTTCACCCCGGCCGCCGTGCAGGCCCTGCTGGACGCCAAGGGCAGGGGCCGGCAGATGCCGCCGCCGGTCCTCATGCCGGACGTGCGCACGCTGGACGGTCTCGCCCGGGACGTGCCGGAGGCGGCCCGGGCACTGGCGGAGGCCTTCTGGCCCGGCGCGCTGACGATCATCGTGCACGCTCAGCCGTCGCTCGCCTGGGACCTGGGGGAGACCCACGGAACCGTCGCGCTGCGCGTGCCGGACCACGCGCTGGCGCTCGCGCTGCTGCGGCGCACGGGCCCCCTCGCCGTCTCGAGCGCCAACCTGACCGGGCAGCCGTCGGCGGTGACCGCGCAGGAGGCCGCCGAGCAGCTCGGGGACTCCGTGCCGGTGTTCCTGGACGGCGGCCCGACGCCGGGTCCCGTGCCCTCCACCATCGTGGACGCGACGGGGGACCGTCTCCGGGTCGTCAGGCTCGGCTCGATCAGCCTCGAGCAGCTGCGCGAGGTGGCGGACGTCGACGAGCCCGCCCGGGAGGACCCCGCCCGGTGAGGGTCTACCTGCTCGTCCTCGTGCTGACGGCGGCAGTGACGTACCTGATGACGCCGCTGTCCCGGTGGCTCGCGCTGCGCTGGCACGCGATCACCGCGGTGCGGGACCGGGACGTGCACGCCGTCCCCACGCCTCGGCTGGGCGGCACGGCGATGTACCTCGGCCTGCTGGTGGCCGTCCTGGTCGCCAGCCGCCTGCCGTTCCTCGCCTCGGTGTACGCCAACCCCCGGCCGCTGATCGGGATCGTGGGCGGCGCGACGGTCGTGGTGCTGCTCGGGGCGGCCGACGACGTGTGGGACCTCGACTGGCTGACCAAGCTGATGGGCCAGGTGCTGGCCGCCGGCTTCATGGCGTGGCAGGGCGTGCTGCTCTACCAGATGCCCCTGTTCGGGGTGACGGCGTGGTCCACCCGCATCTCGATCTTCGTCACCGTGCTGTCGGTGGTGGTCGCGATGAACGCGGTCAACTTCGTCGACGGCCTCGACGGGCTGGCCGCCGGCGTGCTCGCGATCGGCGGCAGCGCCTTCCTGCTCTACAGCTACCTGCTGACGATGGGCTCCAACCCCGGCGACTACGCCAGCCTGGCGACCCTCGTGCTCGCCGTCCTGGTCGGCATGTGCGCCGGCTTCCTCCCGCACAACCTGTACCCGGCCCGGATCTTCATGGGCGACTCCGGCTCGATGCTGCTCGGCTTCGTCATCGCCGCCGCGGCGATCATCGTCACCGGGCAGATCGACCCGCAGTCCGTCTCGCAGCGCGCGTCCTTCCCGGCCTACCTGCCGATGCTGCTGCCGCTCGCGGTGCTCGTCCTCCCGCTGCTGGACATGGCGCTGGCGGTGGTCCGCCGGGTGGGCGCGGGCAAGTCGCCGTTCCACCCGGACCGCCGGCACCTGCACCACCGGCTGCTCGCGCTCGGGCACTCGCACCGCCGTGCAGTCGCGATCATGTACCTCTGGACCGGTGTCTTCGCGTTCGGCGCCGCCGCCCTGGTGCGCTGGTCGACGACGACCGTCCTGATCGGCGTCGGCATCGCCGTGCTCGCCGCCGTCGCCCTCACCCTCGGCCCGCTGCGCGGCCGGTCGACCCCCCACCCGGAGGCACCCTGATGACCGCACCCGACGACGGCGCGCTGCCGGACCCCGCCCCCGTGCCGCCGACCGCGGAGCCGACGGCCGCGGACGCCGTCTTCCGCCGCGCGCTGCGCGACACCGTGCTCCTCCTCGTCGCCCTCACTGTGCTGGGCGTGCTGGTCGGAGCCCTCGTCTCCGGCGTGCCGGGCGTCTGGGGCGCGCTGATCGGCGTGGGGCTCGCTGCCGTGTTCTCCGGCACCACGGTCGTCGCCATGCTGCGCACCACGCACTCGGCACCGCAGGTGATGGCCGGGGTGGTGATGGGCACCTGGCTGGCCAAGGTGCTCGTCGTGATCGTGGCCCTCGCGCTGCTGCGCGGTCTGGACTTCTACTCGGCACCGGTGCTCGCGGGCGTGCTCGCGCTCGGCGCGATCGGCTCCGCGCTGCTCGACTACCGAGCGGTCTCCACGGGGCGGGTACCGTACGTCGAACCGGGTGACGGGGGCCGTCGGTGACCCTCCTGAACCCTGCGCATAGGACCTTCGGCCATGGGTTAGGCTTGCCAACATCCATGACGGCCGGGGTGCCGATGGCCTGCCCGCACCGCTGCGGAAGGCGCCCGTTCGACCTCACGACCACCAGGAGCTCGCTCTGACCAGCCTCGCGACCATGCTGCCGTTCGCCGCCGATCAGAGCGGGACCGGCGGCTTCGAGCCGCCTTCGATCGCGGACTTCTTCCCGGCGCCGGTGCTGTTCCAGGGCACCTGGCTCGAGTTCAACCGCATCATGCTGGTGCGTCTGGTCGCGGCCTTCGTCCTGGTCCTGCTCCTGGTCCTGGTCGCCCGGCGCGCGCGTCTGGTGCCGGGCCGCGCGCAGAACACCGTCGAGCTGCTGCTGGACTTCGTCCGGATCAACGTGGTCGAGGAGATCCTCGGCAAGGAGCGCGCGCCGAAGTACGTCGCGATGCTCACCACGATGTTCTTCGCGATCCTCGCCTTCAACCTCACGGGCGTGGTGCCGTTCCTCAACATCGCAGGCACCTCGCTGATCGGCCTGCCGGCGCTCCTGGCGCTGTGGGCCTACGTGACGTACCTCAGCTCCGGGGTGAAGGCGCAGGGCTTCGGCGGGTTCGTCAGGTCGAGCCTGTTCCCGCCCGGCGTGCCGTGGTTCATGTACATCCTGCTGACGCCGATCGAGCTGCTGCAGGTGCTGGTGATCCGTCCGGTCACCCTGGCGATCCGGCTCATGGCCAACATGGTCGCCGGACACCTGATGATCGCCCTGAGCCTGGCAGCCACCCAGTTCTTCCTCGTCGAGGCGGCGCCGGCGCTCAAGGCGTTCGGCGCTCTCACGCTCGTCTCGAGCCTGGCCCTCACGCTGTTCGAGGTCTTCGTCGCCGCCCTGCAGGCGTACATCTTCGTCGTCCTGACCGCCGTCTACATCAGCCTGTCGGTCGAGGCGGAGCACTGATCCCACCGGGAGCCCCGGCCCCCACACAACGAGTGCCCCGGTTCGGCGGCACCCACAGGAAGGAAACGAGCACCGTGGACACCAGCACCATCCTGGCGGCGGCAGACACCGTCTCGGGCAACCTCGCCACGCTCGGCTACGGCCTCGCGGTGATCGGCCCCGGCATCGGCCTCGGCATCCTCATCGGCAAGACCATCGAGGGCATGGCCCGCCAGCCCGAGGTCTCCGGCCAGCTGCGCACGACCATGTTCATCGGTATCGGGTTCGTCGAGGTGCTCGGTCTCCTCGGCCTGATCACCGGGTTCCTCTTCAAGTGAGCACGACCGCGCTCGCCGCGGTCGTGGTGACGGCCGCGCAGTCGGAGCCGGACGGAATCAAGCTCTTGATCCCGGGCAGCTACGACATCGTGTGGTCGTTCGTCGTGCTGCTCATCATCGCCATCCCGTTCCGGCTCTACGTGCTGCCGATGATGCAGCGCGTGCTCGACGAGCGGACGGCGAAGATCGAAGGTGGTCTGGCCAAGGCGGAGTCCGCCCAGGAGGAGGCCGCGGCCGTCCTCAGCCAGTACCAGCAGCACCTGGCCGACGCCCGTACCGAGGCGGCGCGCATCCGCGAGGACGCCCGCGCCGAGGGCGCTCAGATCGTCGCCGACCTGCGCACCAAGGCGCAGGAGGAGGCCGCCCGCATCCTCGAGACGGCGCAGCGCCAGGTCGAGGCGGAGCGGCAGCAGGCCGTGGTGGCCCTCCGGTCCGACGTCGGCGCGCTGGCCACCCAGCTCGCGGAGAAGATCGTCGGCGAGTCCCTGGCCGACGAGGTCCGCCGGTCCCGTGTCGTGGAGCGCTTCCTCGACGACCTCGAGGCCGACCAGGCCGCGGGTGTCGCGACGGGCCAGGGCAAGGGGGCCTGATGCGGGGAACGAGCCAGGCGTCCCTGGACGCGGTCGAGGGCCGGTGGGAGCCGGTCCTCGAGGCGGCCGGGGAGCAGGCGACCGTCCTGGGCCAGGAGCTCTACGCCCTGGTCGACGCGCTGGACGCGTCGGGGTCGCTGCGCCGCGTGCTGGCAGACCCGTCCGCCGCCGGGGAGGCCAAGGCCGCCCTGGCGGCACGACTGCTCGCCGCCGCCGACCCCCGCACGGTCGCGGTCGCGCAGGACCTGGCCCGCTCGCGGTGGTCGGCTGACGCCGACCTCGCCGACGCCGCGCAGCGGCTCGGCACCTCCGCCGTGCTCGCGGCGGCGCAGTCGGCCGGCACGTTGGAGCAGGTGGAGCAGGAGCTGTTCGCCGTGATCGGTGCCCTGTCGGGGCAGCGGGACCTGCGGCGCGCCCTGTTCGACCCGTCGGTGCCGGGAGCGGCCCGTGCGGACCTGGCCGAGCGCGTGCTCGGGTCGCACGTCAGCGCCACGACGCTGCTGCTCGCACGCCGTGCGGCCGCGGCCCCTCGCGGTCGGCGGTACGTCGCCTGGCTCGGTGACGTCGTGGACCTCATCGCGGAGCGCCGTCACCACCGTGTCGCGACCGTGACGGTCGCGGCCCCGCTGTCGGACGCCCAGCGCACCCGGCTCGCCGGGCTGCTCGCGACGGCCCTCGGACGGCAGGTCGAGCTCGACGTGGTGGTGGACCCCCGCGTGATCGGCGGCCTGCGCGTCCAGTCCGGCCCGGACGTCATCGACTCGACCGTGCTCGCCCGCCTGGCGGACGCCCGCCGACAGCTCGCCGGATGACCCTTCGTCCCCGCCCGGCGGTCCCGGGCCCACGCACCCCGCGCGCGACGCGCGCGACCCACGAGGAGAACAGACACCATGGCTGAGCTGACGATCCGGCCGGAGGACATCCGGGCCGCGCTGGACAGCTTCGTGAAGTCGTACGAGCCGAAGCAGGCCGCGACCGAGGAGGTCGGGCGGGTCACGCTGACCGCCGACGGCATCGCGCAGGTCGAGGGCCTGCCCGGCGCGATGGCGAACGAGCTGCTGCGGTTCGAGGACGGCACGCTCGGGCTGGCGCTGAACCTCGACGTGCGCGAGATCGGCGTCGTCGTCCTCGGCGAGTTCGCCGGCATCGAGGAGGGCCAGGAGGTGCGGCGCACCGGCGAGGTGCTGTCCGTGCCGGTGGGTGACGGCTACCTCGGTCGCGTCGTCGACCCGCTCGGCAAGCCGATCGACGGCCTCGGCGACGTGGAGACGGAGACGCGCCGCGCCCTGGAGCTGCAGGCGCCCGGCGTCATGCAGCGCAAGAGCGTGCACGAGCCGCTGCAGACCGGCCTGAAGGCCATCGACTCCATGATCCCGATCGGCCGCGGCCAGCGGCAGCTGATCATCGGCGACCGCCAGACCGGCAAGACGGCGATCGCGATCGACACGATCATCAACCAGAAGTCGGCGTGGGCCACGGGCGACCCGAAGCAGCAGGTGCGCTGCATCTACGTCGCCATCGGCCAGAAGGGCTCGACGATCGCCTCGGTGCGCGGCGCCCTCGAGGAGGCCGGTGCGCTGGAGTACACGACGATCGTCGCGGCCCCCGCCTCCGACCCGGCCGGCTTCAAGTACCTCGCCCCGTACACCGGCTCGGCGATCGGCCAGCACTGGATGTACCAGGGCAAGCACGTGCTCATCGTCTTCGACGACCTGTCCAAGCAGGCCGAGGCCTACCGTGCCGTCTCGCTGCTGCTGCGCCGCCCGCCGGGCCGCGAGGCCTACCCGGGCGACGTGTTCTACCTGCACTCCCGCCTGCTGGAGCGTTGCGCGAAGCTGTCCGACGACCTCGGCGCCGGTTCGATGACGGGCCTGCCGGTGATCGAGACGAAGGCGAACGACGTGTCGGCGTACATCCCGACCAACGTCATCTCGATCACCGACGGCCAGATCTTCCTGCAGTCCGACCTGTTCAACGCCGACCAGCGCCCCGCTGTGGACGTCGGCATCTCCGTGTCCCGCGTCGGTGGTGCCGCGCAGGTCAAGGCGATGAAGCAGGTGTCCGGCACGCTGAAGCTCGACCTGGCGCAGTACCGCTCGCTCGAGGCGTTCGCGATGTTCGCCTCGGACCTCGACGCGGCCAGCCGGGCGCAGCTGACCCGTGGCGCGCGGCTGATGGAGCTGCTGAAGCAGGGCCAGTACAGCCCGTACCCGGTGGAGGACCAGGTCGCCTCGATCTGGGCCGGCACCAAGGGCAAGCTGGACGACGTCCCGCTGGAGGACGTGCGGCGCTTCGAGTCGGAGCTGCTGGACCACCTGCGCCGCAAGACCGAGGTGCTCGGCACCATCGCGTCGACCGGCAAGCTGGAGGAGTCCACCGAGCAGGCCCTGTCGGCCGCGGTGGACGAGTTCCGACAGGGGTTCATGCTGTTCGACGGCAGCCCGCTGGTGAAGTCCGAGGAGGACGAGCCGGTCCAGGTCGACCAGGAGCAGATCGTCCGGCAGAAGCGGGCCTGACGATGGCGGGTTCGCAGCGGGTCTACCGGCAGCGCATCCGGTCCACGCAGTCGCTGAAGAAGATGTTCCGGGCGCAGGAGCTGATCGCCGCGTCCCGGATCGGCCGGGCGCGCGACCGGGTGAGCATGGCGACCCCGTACTCGCGTGCCATCACGCGGGCCGTGTCGGCCGTGGCCACCCACTCGACCCAGTCCCACCCGTTCCTCGTCGAGCGGACGGACACCAACCGGGCCGCCGTGCTCGTCGTCGCCTCGGACCGCGGCATGGCCGGCGCCTACTCGGCGTCGGTGATCCGCGAGGCGGAGCGGCTGGTCACCCGGCTGACGGACGAGGGCAAGGAGGTGGCCCTGTACGTCACGGGCCGCCGGGCGCTGTCGTTCTACACGTTCCGGCAGCGTGAGGTCGTCAGCAGCTGGACCGGCAGCTCCGACGCGCCGACGGTGGAGGTCGCCGACGACATCGCCGGCACGCTGCTCGGTGCCTTCCGCGCTCCCGCGGACCAGGGTGGTGTCGCCGAGGTGCACATCGTCTACACCCAGTTCGTCAACATGGTCACCCAGCGCCCGCGGGTGCTGCGGCTGCTGCCGCTCGAGGTGGTGGAGGGCGTCGTCGAGCCCGGCGAGGCCGAGGCGCTGCCGCTCTACGAGTTCGAGCCCAGCCCCGACGTGGTGCTCGACGCGCTGCTGCCGCGGTACGTGCGCAGCCGCGTCTACGCCAGCCTGCTGCAGGCGGCGGCCTCCGAGCTCGCGGCGCGGCAGCGCGCGATGAAGACGGCGACGGACAACGCGGAGGACCTGATCCGCATGTACACGCGGCTGGCGAACCAGGCTCGCCAGGCCGAGATCACGCAGGAGATCAGCGAGATCGTCTCGGGCGCGGACGCGCTCGCGTCGGCCTCCTGAGCCACCCGAC
>NCKG01000272.1:0-2703 GCA_002279095.1 Cellulomonas sp. 14-74-6 | reverse complement strand
GCGCCCGCGGGTTCGGGTGTGCCGGCGCGCAGGACGCGGAGCGCGAGCAGCGTCGCGACGAGGACCGCCCCGCCGCACGCCACCACCACCAGGTAGGCGGCGCGTGCGCCGCCCGCGTCCACCTGCGCCCCGGCGAGCGACGACGCGATCGACACCCCGACGTTCAGCGCGGTGCCGACCCACGTCAGCCCCTCCGTCAGGCGTCCCGGCGGCACGTGCGCCTGCACCAGGCCGTTGCCGGTGATGATCGACGGGGAGATGGTGAACCCGACGGCGAACATCACCCCGGCGAGCGCCCACAGGCTGTCGACCAGGAGGAACAGGCTCACGCCGACCGCCAGCGCGGCCACGGCCCCCGCGAAGCGCCGGTGCAGCGGTGCCGCCCACGCCCGCGCGCCGTACAGCAGCCCCGCCAGCAGCGACCCGAGCGCGAACGTCGCCAGCACGAACCCCGCGGCGCCCTTGTTGCCGTGCTCGTCGGCGAAGGCGACGGTCGCCACCTCGGTGGCGCCGAACAGCCCGCCCATCGGCACGAACACCACGGCGAGCACCGCCATCGCCGGCAGCCGCAGCACCGTGCCACGCGCCCGGCCCTCGGTTCGCCGCACGGCGGGCGGCTCGGTGGCGCGTTGCGCGCAGAACCACAGCCCGCCGCCCACCACGCCGAAGGCCGCCACCACCAGCCCGGCCTCCGGCCGGACGGCCGTCGCCAGCATCGTCACCGTCACCGGACCGACCACGAACACCAGCTCGTCCAGCGCGGACTCCAGCGAGTAGGCGGTGTGCACCGCCCGCCCGTCGCCGGCCAGCACCCAGGTCCACCGCGCGCGCACCAGCGACCCGAACGAGCCGCTGCCGGCGCCGATCAGCACGGCGGCCCCGAACAGCCACCCGGCCGGCGCCCGCACCGCCGATGCCGCCGCCAGCAGCAGCATCCCGCCGCCGGCCAGCACGGTCGCCGGACGCATCACCCGCGACTGCCCGAAGCGGTCCACCCAGCCACCCAGCACGGGCGCCGCGATCGCCTGGGCGACGATGTAGGTGGCCGACACGGCACCGGCCAGCGTGTAGGACCCGTACAGCGAGCTGACCGTCAGCACCACGCCGATGCCGACCATCGACATCGGCAGCCGCGCGACCGCCGCTGCGGCGGAGAAGGTCAACGCCCCCGGGCGCGACAAGACGTCGCGGTACGGGGTGAGCATGCCGCCAGTCTGTCAGGCGGCGTCCACGTCCCGTCCGGCGCCGGCCCGGCTCAGCCCGCCAGTGCCGCCGACACCACGTCCTTCGCCTCGGCCTGCACCTGCGCCAGGTGCTCGGCCGACACGAACGACTCGGCGTAGATCTTGTAGACGTCCTCGGTCCCCGACGGCCGCGCCGCGAACCACGCGTCCTTCGTCGTCACCTTCAGGCCGCCGATCGCGGCGTCGTTCCCGGGCGCCCGCGTCAGCCGGTCGGTGATGTCCTGGCCGGCGAGCGTCGTCGCCTTGACCTGCTCGGGGGACAGCGCTGCGAGCGTCGCCTTCTCCTCGCGGGTCGCGGGGGCGTCGACGCGGGCGTACCAGGACTGCCCGAACCGGGAGACGAGGTCGGCGTGGTGCTGGCTGGGGGACGTGCCCGTCGTCGCCAGGATCTCCGAGGCGAGCAGCGCCGGGACCATCCCGTCCTTGTCGGTGGTCCAGACGGTGCCGTCCGTCCGCAGGAACGACGCACCGGCGGACTCCTCGCCGCCGAAGCCGACGGACCCGTCGATCAGCCCGGGCACGAACCACTTGAACCCGACCGGCACCTCCAGCAGCCGCCGGCCCAGGTCCGCCACCACGCGGTCCATCAGGGACGACGAGACGACCGTCTTGCCCACCGCCGTGCCGGCCGGCCACCCGGGCCGCCCGCCGCCGTACAGGTAGTTGACCATCACCGCGAGGTAGTGGTTGGGGTTCATCAGGCCGCCGTCCGGCGTGACGATCCCGTGCCGGTCGGAGTCGGCGTCGTTGCCGGTCGCGATGTCGAACGGCGCGGCCATCCCCGCTGCCGGGCTCATGCGCGTGACCAGGGACGCCATCGCGTAGGGCGACGAGCAGTCCATGCGGATCTTGCCGTCCCAGTCCAGCGTCATGAACGCCCACCGCGGGTCCACCGTCGGGTTCACGACGGTCAGGTCCAGCCCGTACCGCTCGCCGATCGCCGCCCAGTACTCGACGGACGCACCGCCGAGCGGGTCGGCGCCGATCCGCACGCCGGCGGTCCGGATCGCCTCGAGGTCGATCACGTTGGCCAGGTCGTCCACGTAGCTGGACAGGTAGTCGTGCTTGCGGGTCGTCTCCGCCGCCAGCGCCTGCTCGAGGCTGACGCGCGGCACCGACCGCCACCCGGACGCGAGGATCTCGTTGGCGCGCGCGGCGATCCAGCCGGTGGCGTCGGAGTCCGCAGGGCCGCCGTGCGGCGGGTTGTACTTGAAGCCGCCGTCGCGGGGCGGGTTGTGCGACGGGGTGACGACGATGCCGTCGGCCAGCCCGGGTCCCTGCGTGCGCACCCCGGCCGCCGTGCCGGCACCGTTGAACAGCAGGATCGCGTGGGACACCGCCGGGGTGGGGGTCCAGGAGTCGCGCGCATCGACCCGCACCTCGACGCCGGCTGCCGCCAGCACCTCGAGGGCCGAGCGCCACGCCGGCTCGGACAGCCCGTGCGTGTCCCGCCCGAAAG
>NCKG01000271.1:0-2703 GCA_002279095.1 Cellulomonas sp. 14-74-6 | reverse complement strand
GAACTCGCCGATCGCCTGGGCGGACGTGTACGGCATCGCCGTCACCAGCGGTCCGATGCGACCGACCCGGCCCAGCACCAGGCCGAGCACGAGGGTCCCGGCTGCGGACCCGATGGAGAAGACCCGGCCCGGCACGGGGAACGCGACGACGCCCAGCAGCACACCGGCGGCCATGCCCAGGCCGAGCACGATCGGCGTGATGTCCGACAGGCCCCGCGACGAGTCCCCGAAGAAGGTGGACACGTCCTTCATCCGGTCCCGCGGTGCGATGACACGCACGCGGTCGCCCAGCTGGAGCAGGAAGTCGTCGGTGGCCACCATGTCGACGTCGCCGCGGCGGACGCGCGACGCGGTGGCCCGGAACCGCGCCGCGAGCCCCAGCTCGGCGACCGTCCGTCCCGCGGCACGGGCGTTCGACACGGTGATCCGCCGGACGTCCAGGTAGTCGCGGTCCCCCTCGAGATGGTGCGACGAGGTGTGCCCCAGTTCGCGAGTCACCGCCTCCACGTCGTCGGCCGGTCCCACCACGGTGACGAGGTCGTCGAGCAGGAGGGTGTCGCGCTCGTCCGCCGTGAGGATGGGCGACTGCTCGCCGTGCCGCACGCGCGAGAACTTGATCCGGTCGCCGTGGAGCTCCTCGAGCTCGGCGAGCCGCGGTGACGACTCGATCTCGACCCGCACGGTCCGGCTGATGAGGGCCGCCGGTGCATCGGTGTCCGCGGCGCGGTTGCGCAGCGCGAAGGACACCGCGACGAGCATGCCGACGACACCGAAGAGGTACGTCACGGCGTAGCCGACCGTCGGCGCCGTCTGGTCGCCGGCCGCCTCGCGGGCCGCGGCGAGGGCAGGCGTGTTGGTCACGGCACCGGCCCACGCACCGGCCACCACCGCAGGCTTCAGGTCGAGCAGGCGACCCATGCCGACCGCCGCGAGCGCCGCCGCGGCGAGGATCCCGACCATCGACAGGATCGGTCCCAGACCGCGCCGGAGCGAGGCGAAGAACGTGGCACCGGAGACGATGCCGACGCTGAACGTGAAGAGCGTCAGGCCGAGGGTGCCGAGGGTCTCGGGCACCTGCAGGTCGAGGCCGCTCGCCGAGCCCCACGCGCTGACCGCGATAGCCAGGAACAGCACCGCCGCGGCACCCAGGCCCACGCCCTTGACCTTCAGGTGCCCGATCGCCGACCCGAAGCCCACGATGACGAACAGCAGCAGGATCGGCTGCGCAGCGAGGAAGGCGAGGACGGAGTGCATCGGGACTCCTGCGGCTGGTTGCGACGTTGCGCCGCCATCACAGCAGCCGCATCCCGCACCCAGCAGGGCCGAAAGACCCCGGGCCTTTCGGCCCGGGACGGCGGGTCAGCGCATCCGTACGGGGAGGCCCAGCAGCACCGGCCCGGTCGGCGCCGACGACCCGTGCGCGTGGGAGTGGTCGTCGTCCGTGCCCCGTGCCGCCCACGCGTCGCCGGCACGCGTGCGGCGGACCTCGAAGGGACCACCGTCCAGCGCCCCGTCCGCGACGAGGTGGTGCGGTGCCGCGTGCGTCACGCGGACGCGGACCAGGTCGCCGGGACGCGGCCGACCCTCGACCGGCAGGTCCGCCGGCACGGCCAGGTGGACCAGGCGGTTGTCCTCCGCACGGCCGGACAGGCGTGCGGTCAGCCCGTCCTTGCGGCCCTCCCCCTCCGCGACCAGCACGTCGACGTCCCGGCCGACCTGCGTCCGGTTCTCCTCGAGGGAGATGCGCTCCTGCAGCTCGACGAGCCGCTCGTAGCGCTCCTGCACGACCGCCTTGGGCACCTGGTCGCCCATGCCCGCCGCCGGCGTGCCGGGACGGGGTGAGTACTGGAAGGTGAACGCCGAGGAGAACCGCGCCTGCTCCACCACCCGCAGCGTCGCCTCGAAGTCCTCGTCCGACTCGCCGGGGAAGCCGACGATGACGTCCGTGGTGATCGCCGCGTGCGGGATCGCCTCGCGGACGGCGCTCACGATGCCGAGGAAGCGCTCCGCCCGGTACGACCGCCGCATCGCGCGCAGGACCCGGTCCGAGCCGGACTGCAGCGGCATGTGGAGCTGCGGCATCACGGTCGGGGTGGCCGCCATCGCCTCGATGACGTCCTCGCGGAACGCCGCCGGGTGCGGGGACGTGAACCGCAGCCGCTCGAGGCCCGGCACGCCACCCACCCTGCGCAGCAGCCGGGCGAACGCGCCGCGGTCGCCGAACTCGACCCCGTAGGAGTTCACGTTCTGGCCGAGCAGGGTCACCTCGATGGCGCCCTGCTCGACGAGGGCCTCCACCTCCGCGAGGATCTCCCCCGGCCGGCGGTCCCGCTCCCGGCCGCGCAGGGACGGGACGATGCAGAACGTGCAGGTGTTGTTGCAGCCGACGCTGATGGAGACCCAGCCGGCATAGACCGACTCGCGACGGGTCGGCAGCGTGGAGGGGAACACCTGCAGCGACTCGGCGATCTCCACCTCGGCCCGCTCGTTGTGGCGGGCCCGCTCGAGCAGCACCGGCAGTACGTCGAGGTTGTGCGTGCCGAAGACGACGTCCACCCACGGGGCTCGCTCGACGATGCCGGCCCGGTCCTTCTGCGCGAGGCAGCCGCCGACCGCGATCTGCATGCCGGGCCGGGAACGCTTGGCCGCTGCCAGCCGACCGAGGTTGCCGTACAGCCGGTCCGCTGCGTTCTCCCGCACCGC
>NCKG01000270.1:0-2713 GCA_002279095.1 Cellulomonas sp. 14-74-6 | reverse complement strand
CAGACGAGGGATCCGGATCCGAGTCCCCGCTCCCTCCGGAGCTCGAGCAGCTGCTTGTAGAGCGAAAGGGTCGAGGTGTCGGATCCGTCCTCGAGGGCGCGCGCATGCTCCGCCCACTCGGCGGGCTGCGGCAGCCACGAGGCGCCGGTGTCGTTGAAGCCGTAGGACGGCGTGGTGCCGCTCCACGGCAGCGGCACGCGGCAGCCGTCGCGGCCGTAGCGCTCGCCGCTCGTGCGGAACCAGGTGGGATCCTGCCGGAACTCGTCCGGGATCTCCATCGCCTCGGGCAGGCCCAGCTCCTCGCCCTGGTACAGATAGGCGGATCCGGGCAGCGAGAGCATCACCGTGGTCGCGGCGCGGGCGCGCGCGAGGCCCAGCGCCCCGTCGGGCTTGGGCTCGTCCCGCGGGCCGATGCCGTCGCCCTGCGGGTTGTCCCAGGTGAGGGCGAGGCGCGAGGCGTGGCGCACGACGTCGTGGTTCGAGAGCACCCAGGTGCTGGGCGCGCCGACGGCCCCGAACGCGTCGAGGGAGTCGCGGATCACGGCGCGCAGCTCCTCCGCGGAGTACTGGGGAACCCGGATCGGGTCGGTGAGCGAGAACACCCCGCCGGATGTCATCACCTTGATCGCGTGCGCGCCCTTGCGCAGCCGGTTGCGCACGGCGAGGCGCAACGGCTCGAGGCCGTCGACGATCTCGCACATGTGCCCGTGGCTGAAGCAGATGTCCACGTGCGCGGAGCGGGGATCCCCGTGGCCACCGGTCTGGCTGAGCGCCGGCCCGGTGAAGAGGTAGCGCGGCGAGTCGAAGAGATCGGCGTCGATCGCACGGGCGAGACCGATGTCGCCCCCTGCCACGTCGCGCACCGTGGTGAAGCCGCGGCGCAGTGCGGCGCCGAGCCGCCGGGTGCCGTTGATCGCCGCGAAGCTCAGCGGTCCGCGCTCGTCCTCCAGTCCGTCCTGGCTGGTCGCATAGGCGTGGAAGTGCGCATCGATGAGGCCGGGGATGAGCCAGCGGCCACGGCCGTCCAGGGTCGTCGCGCCCTCGGCCCGGCGATCGGCGACGGCGCCGTCGACGATGTGCACGTCGCGCTCCTCGAAGCGATCGCCGTTCCAGACGGAGGCTCCGAGGATGCTGAGGGATCCGGTGCGCATGGGGATGCTCCTTCACAGGGGGAGAGGAATGAGGATGCGGGGCAGGCGTGCTCTGAGTCTTCACGATACGACGACGTCCCCGGCGCACCGCACGGTCCGGCGGCGGCCGCACGACACGGAATCCCGCCGTTTCGCCTCAGGGCCGGGGATCTGGCAGAATAGACAGCTGGATCACCGCTCGACCCTCTATCCGGCCGCGATCCACCCTTAGAGCTTCCACCGGGTGTGCACCCCACGCTTCTGGTGATCAGTTCGTCTTCCTTCCACACCATTCAGGAGAATCGTGGCTGTCAAGATTCGTCTCAAGCGCCTGGGCAAGATCCGTGCGCCCTACTACCGCATCGTCGTCGCCGACTCGCGCACCAAGCGCGATGGTCGCGTGATCGAGGAGATCGGCAAGTACCACCCCACCGAGGAGCCCTCGCTGATCGAGGTCGACTCCGCCCGTGCGCAGCACTGGCTGACCGTCGGCGCGCAGCCCACCGACCAGGTGCTGGCCATCCTCAAGGTCACCGGTGACTGGCAGAAGTTCAAGGGCCTCCCGGGCGCCGAGGGCACGCTGAGGACCAAGGCCGGCAAGGTCGACCCGAAGGCCGCCATCGACAAGGCCGCCGCCGACGCCGAGAAGGTCAAGGCCGACGCGTCCGCCGCCAAGGCCGCCGCTCCGGCACCGGCCGAGGACGAGCAGGCCTGATGCTCGCCGACGCGCTCGAGCACCTCGTCCGGGGGATCGTCGACCATCCGGACGACGTGCACGTGCGCGCGGCCAGCCTGCGCCGCGGTGAGCTGCTCGAGGTCCGGGTCAATCCCGAGGACCTCGGGCGGGTCATCGGCCGCGGCGGACGCACGGCGCGCGCGCTGCGGACGGTCGTCGGGGCGCTGTCCCGCGACGGAGCGGTGCGGATCGACGTCGTGGACGTCGACCGCCGCTGACGGTGCTGCTCACCGTCGCCCGTGTGGGCCGTGCGCACGGCCTGCGCGGTGAGGTCTCGCTCGACCTGCGTACCGATGCCCCGGCCGACCGCCTCGTGGTCGGCCGGGAGCTGCGCACCGACCCGGCGTCCGCCGGGCCGCTGACGCCCACCCGCGTGCGGGAGCAGCAGGGCCGCTGGTTCGTCACGTTCGCGGAGGCGTCCGACCGCACCGCCGCGGAGGCGCTGCGCGGGGTCAACCTCGTGGTGGACGCCGAGGAGTCGGACGAGGACGACGACGCCTGGTACGAGCACCAGCTGGTCGGCCTGCGTGCCGAGCACGTCGACGGCCGGCTGCTCGGCGAGGTCGTCGGGCTCGAGAGCGGCCCGGCCCACGACCTCCTCGTGCTGCTGGAGCCTGACGGCGCCCGGAGCCTCGTGCCGTTCGTACGGGCGATCGTGCCGGTGGTCGACGTCCCCGGCGGCCGCGTCGTGCTCGACCCGCCGGGCGGTCTGCTCGCCTCGGACGCGGCCAACCTCGTCGTCGTCCGTGACGACGAGCCGGACGACGACGAGCCGGACGACGACGAGCCGGACGACGACGAGCCGGACGACGACGAGCCGGACGACGACGAGCCGGACGACGACGAG
>NCKG01000269.1:0-2727 GCA_002279095.1 Cellulomonas sp. 14-74-6 | reverse complement strand
AGGTCCACCTCGAGGCCGCCCTCGAGCAGGTCGAGCGCGGCCTGGCCGTGCTCGGCCTCGTGCACCTCGTACCCGAGCGCCGCCAGCGTGGCTCGGACGATGCGCCGCATGGTGCGCGAGTCGTCGATGACCAGGGCTCTCACGGTGCGACTCCTCTGAACGTCGGGACGGCGGCGCGAGTGCGGTCCGCCGCGCTGAGCGGGTGCGGGATGGTGCCGGCAAGGCGCCGGGCGGTGTCGGTAGGGAGGGCGCCGGTCGGCGGACGGCCGACGGCGCGGTGCAGGCAGGCACGACCGGCCTCCACCCGCTCGAACCCGTCGTGCACGCCGAGGGTGGTCTCGGCGGCGCCGAGCACCAGGTACCCGCCGGGCCGCATGGCGCGCAGCACGCGGTCCAGGACGGCGCGCTTGACGGCCAGGTCGAAGTAGATGAGGACGTTGCGCAGGAAGACGACGTCGAACGGGCCGCCCGCCGGTGCCGGGTCCAGGAGGTTGTGGCGCCGGAACGTGATCACCTTGCGCAGCGGGTCGGACACCTGCCAGTGCGCACCGGCGCGCTGGAAGTGGCGCACCAGCATGGGTGCCGGCAGGCCGCGGTTGATCTCCAGCTGGCTGTACGTGCCGGCCCGGGCGCGCGCGAGCACCTGCTCCGACAGGTCCGTGGCGGTGATCGACAGGGCCGTGCCCGCGTCCAGCGTGCCGTCCAGCACCATCGCGATGGAGTACGGCTCCTGCCCGGTGGAGCAGGCCGCGGACCACACCCGCAAGCTGTCCAGCCGGCCCAGGTGCGCGCGCAGCGCGGGCACGACGTGCTGGGACAGCGCGACGAACGGCGTCTGGTCGCGGAACCACGACGTCTCGTTGGTGGTCAGCGCCTCGACCACACCCGTCAGCTCGGTCTCGCGGGGCTGGGCGCGCAGCGCGCGGACGTAGGCGTCGACGTCCATCCCGCGCTCGCGCGCGAGGGGCGCCAGACGGCTCTCGACCAGGTACTCCTTGCCCGGTTCGAGGCTGATGGCGCTGCGCTGCCGCACCAGGTCGGCGACGTAGGCGAACGTGTCGGCGGCGAGCGTCATCGGACCCCTCCCGTCAGGTGTGCGGCGGGTTGAGGGGCGCCGACGGCGGCGGCGACGGCGGCCTCGATGGCGCCGGGGACGTCGTCGAGCGGCAGGACGCGGTGCGCGAAGCCCGACGTGGTGACGGCGCCGGGCATGCCCCAGACGACGCTGGTCGCCTCGTCCTGGGCGAGCACCGTGCCGCCGGCGGCGACGATCTTGCCGGCGCCGTTGCGGCCGTCCGAGCCCATGCCGGTGAGCACCGCGCACACCAGGTCACCGCCGACGGCCTCGACGGCGGAGTCGAACATCACGTCGACCGACGGCTTGCAGAAGTTCACCGGCGGCCCCTGGTCGAGCACCGCGCGCAGCGTGCCGTGCACGTTGCGCACCAGCAGGTGCGCACCGCCGGGGGCGATGTACACGTGGCCGGGCCGCAGCTCCTCGCCGTCCACCGCCTCGCTGACGCGGGCGGGACCGAGCCGGTCGAGCCTGGCTGCGAGCTGGTGGGTGAACACCGGCGGCATGTGCTGGACCACCACCACCGGCACCCGCGGCGGCGCGGTCAGCGCCGTGACCAGGGTGGACAGCGCCTGCGGACCGCCGGTCGAGGAGCCGACCACCACCATCCGCACCGGGTGCGGCGCAGGCGGCGGTGGCGGGAAGGCCGGCCGGCCGAGTGCGGAACCGCCCGCGTGCGCGGTCCGCGCGGGGCCGAGGGTGCGGGACGCGATGCCACCGAGTGCCTGGCCGCCGGGCGCCGCGGTCGGGACGTGGCCGCCGGGTGTCCGCAGACCGGACCCACCGGCAGCTGGGCGGGTGCCCAGCTGACCCCGACCGGCCGCTCCCGGACCGCCGGCCAGCACCAGGATCTTGGGGATCAGCTCCTCGGCGACCCGGGCGATGGACTCCTGGACCGAGCCCATGTTCGACGGCTTGGTCACGTAGTCGCTCGCACCGGCGACGAGGGCGTCCAGCGTGGCCGCCGCCCCGCGCTCGGTCAGCGTGGAGAACATGATGATCGGCACGCGGGAGCCGGACGTGCGCAGCGCGCGGACGGCCTCGATGCCGTTCAGGTCCGGCATCTCGACGTCCATGGTCACCACGTCGGGCTTCAGCTGCTCGACGCGGGCCAGGGCCCGACGGCCGTCCGACGCGGTGCCGACCACCTCGACCCGCGGGTCGGCGGCGAGGGCGTCGGTCACGAGCCGTCGCACGACGACGGAGTCGTCGACGACGAGGACGCGGATCGCGGTCATCGAGGCCTCCGGGTGCGTGGGGATCGGGACGGGTGGACAGGAGGTGCCGGATCCGCACCGGCCCGGTGTGGGGGCGGCAGGCCGGTGCGGACGGATCTGGGTCAGACGGTGAACGCGGCGACGCGGGTGCGCAGGTCGGCCGAGAGGCGGGCCAGCTCGGCCACGGAGTCGCCCATCTGCCCCAGCACCTGCGAGCTGGTGGACGCCGCGGAGGCGACCGCGGTGATGTTCTGCGCGATCTCCCCCGACCCGGTCGCGGCCTCGGTCACCCCACGGGACATCTCGTTGGTCGTGGCGGTCTGCTCCTCCACCGCCGAGGCGATCGTCATCTGGTGATCGTTGATCGCCGCCACGATCGACCCGATCTGCCCGATCGAGGTCACCGCCCCCGCCGTGTCCGCCTGGATCGTCTCC
>NCKG01000268.1:0-2731 GCA_002279095.1 Cellulomonas sp. 14-74-6 | reverse complement strand
CACCAGCGTCACCTGGGCACCGCGCTCCTGGGCCGCGCGCGCCAGCTCGATGCCCTGACGTCCGGACGAACGGTTGCCGATGAAGCGCACCGGGTCGATCGGCTCGCGCGTCCCCCCGGCGGACACGACGACGCGCCGACCGGCCAGGTCGGAACGGCGTCCCCGGACCAGCGCGAGCGCCGCTTCGGCGATCTCCGCGGGCTCCGGCAGGCGGCCGGGGCCGGAATCCGGCCCGGTCAGGCGACCGGACACGGGGTCGAGCACGTGGATCCCGCGCCGACGGAGCGTGTCGACGTTGGCGACCGTAGCCGGGTGCTGCCACATCTCGGTGTGCATCGCCGGCGCCAGCAGCACCGGGCAGCGGGCGACCAGCAGCGTGGCCGTCAGCAGGTCGTCGGCCATCCCGGCCGCGGCACGCGCGAGGAGGTCGGCCGTGGCCGGTGCGACGACGACCAGGTCGGCCTCCTGGCCGATGCGGACGTGGGCCACCTCGTCGACGTGCTCGAAGACCTCGGTGCTCACCGGTTCGCCGGACAGCGCCTCCCACGTGGGGCGGCCGACGAACTCGAGCGCGGTGCGGGTGGGGACCACCCGCACCGCGTGACCGTCCTCGCGCAGCAGCCGCAGCAGCAGCACTGCCTTGTACGCGGCGATGCCACCCGCGACGCCGAGGACGATCCGCACGGGCGTGGGCTGCTACTCGGAGGGAGGGGTCGGCTCGGCGGTGAGGAGGCCCTTGTCGATCTCGCGCATCGCGATCGACAGCGGCTTCTCCTGCGGGCGCGTCTCGACCAGCGGGCCGACGTTCTCGAGCAGGCCCTCGTTCAGCTGCCCGTAGTACGCGTTGATCTGGCGGGCCCGCTTGGCCGCGAAGAGCACCAGCGCGTACTTGGAGTCGGCTCGCTGCAGGAGGTCGTCGATCGGCGGGTCGGTGATGCCCGTGGGGTGGGCGACGGTTCCGGACATGGTGGGCTCCCGACGACGAGTAGGTGGGAAGAAGAGGTTCGGTGCGGGCACACCCGCACAGCCGCCTGCCATCCTAGCCGGTGACCACACCCATCACGGTGAGCAGCTCGTCGGTCGCCCGGTGCACGTCGTCGTTGACGATCACGTGGTCGAACTCCGGTTCCGCGGCCAGCTCCACCCGTGCGGTGGCGAGCCGGCGTTCCCGCTCGGCCTCGTCCTCGGTGCCGCGTCCCACCAGCCGCCGCACCAGCTCGTCCCACGACGGCGGTGCGAGGAAGACGAACCGCGCGCCCGGCATGCTCTCTCGCACCTGCCGGGCGCCCTGCAGGTCGATCTCCAGCAGGACCGGCTCCCCTGCCGCGAGTCGCTGCTCCACGGGCCCGCGAGGAGTGCCGTACCGGTGCCGACCGTGCACCACGGCCCACTCCAGGAGCTCGCCGGCCGCCACCATGCGGTCGAACTCCGCCTCGGACACGAAGCGGTAGTGCACCCCGTCGACCTCGCCGGGACGAGGCGACCGCGTCGTCGCCGAGACCGAGAGCCATACCTGGGGGTACCGCGCGCGCACGTCGGCGGACACCGTGCCCTTGCCGACGGCCGTGGGTCCTGCGAGCACCGTCAACCGGGCGGGCGTGGTCGTCATGGGTGGGCGGTGCTCCTTGCGGGTGCGGTGCGGCCCGGCCCGCCGACCGGGCCGCGAGGGATCACCCGAAGCGGTCGACGAGCGCCTTCACCTGGTGCGGACCGAGCCCGCGCACGCGCCGCGTCTCGGAGATGCCGATGTCGGACATGATGGCACGGGCCTTGACCTTCCCCACGCCGGGCAGGGACTCGAGCAGGGAGATCACCTTGAGCTTGCCGATGGTCTCGTCCTGCTGACCCTGCTCGATCACCTCGGACAGGGAGCCCTGGGAGTACTTCAGACGGTTCTTCACCTCGGCGCGGGCCTGCCGGGCGGCGGCGGCCTTCTCGAGTGCTGCTGCACGCTGTTCTGGAGTCAGCGGAGGGAGAGCCACGCGCGTCACCTTCTCGTCAGTGGGCCGGGATCCTCATGGGTTGCAGGATCGAGATCGAACCTAGCGACCACCTGGGCACTCGGCAAACGTGACGCGGCCTTGTGCACGCTTTCACCTGCATCGATGCCGCGTCCGCGCCGTCGTGGGCGGCTCGCCGGCGTTCCTCCGCGACGGGCGGGCGGCGGTCTCAGGCGAGGGCGGCAGCGGCCTCGTCACGGGCGCGCTCCGCGGCACCGCGGAGCCCGTCGACCGTCGGACCCGCCGACAGCACGCCGCGTGACGACGACGCGAGCACGGCCGACCGCGCGTCGCCGAACACGGCCGCGAGCTCGGCGGGCCCGGCACCCTGGGCGCCGATGCCGGGGGCGAGGAGCGGACCCTGCACGGCGGCGAGATCGAGCCCGAGGCGCGCGGCCGCGTCCCCGATGGTCGCGCCGACCACCAGGCCGACGGACCCCAGGGAGCCGCCCCCGGCGGCCAGCTCGGCCGCGTTGAGCCGCGCCGCCTCCTGCGCGACCTGGGCCGCGACCGACCGACCGTCCGCTGCGCGCGCGTGCTGGACGGAGGCACCCTCGGGGTTCGAGGTGAGGGCCAGCACGAACAGGCCGCGGCCGGTCGCCGAAGCCAGCTCGACGGCGGGACGCAAGGAGCCGAAGCCGAGGTAGGGCGAGACCGTCAGGGCGTCGCCGGCCAGCGGAGCGCCGTCGCGCAGGTAGGCGTCCGCGTACGCGCCCATCGTCGAGCCGTAG
>NCKG01000267.1:0-2746 GCA_002279095.1 Cellulomonas sp. 14-74-6 | reverse complement strand
TAGCTGGCCGCGCATCTCCGAGATCAGCTGCGGCGTGAGCGTCGCCTCGGTACGGGAGACGAGCATGGCCATCTCGTAGCCGATCAGGCCCACGTCGCACGTGGAGTCTGCCACCACGGCCAGAACCGACCCGTTGGACACGCTCATCAGGAAGAGGAACAGGTTGTCCATCTCGACGATGGCCTGCCGCACCTCCCCGGCGTGCAGCTGGCGCGAGGCGCCACGGGTCAGGCTCGACATGCCCGAGACGATGGCCGCGAGCTGGTCGCCGCTGGTGCGGTCGAGCTGCTCGGACATCGCCATGAGCAGACCGTCGGCCGACACCACCAACGTGTGGCGGGTGCCGGGCACGGTCCGGACGAAGTTGTCCAGGAGCCAGCCGAAATTGGCTGCCTCGGTGCTGAGCGCGGTCACACTTCCTCCTTGATGGTGCAGTCGGGACGGACTGCTGTGCAGCCGACCCCCGGTGTGGTGCGGGGGACGTGGTGGGTGGGTCGAAGGTTCATCGGGCACCGTCCTGGCCGGCGTCGCGGCGACCGCGTGCGGTGCCGGACTGGAAGCTGGACAGTCGTGACCGCAGCTGGTCCGGGTCGCGCTCGGCTCCTGCGGCGGCGGTGTCGATCTCGGGCGCCTCCGGGATCGCCGTCGGCACGCGCTTGGTGAGGCGCTCGGCGGCGCCGGACACCACCTGCGGCCGGTAGGCCGACAGCTGGCTCAGCTCGGACAGAGCCTGCTCCTGGATGTCCGACCGCATCGCGAGCATCGCCGCGACGTCGTCGTCCAGGGCGCCGATCCGGGCGACCGGAGCGGGGTTCGGCTGCGGCACCGTGGCCGCCGAGTCACCACGCGGCGCCCAGCCGGACGGTGCCCAGCTGTTCGACGCGGGCTCCGGCGCGCCCGACCACGCCGCCTGGCGCGTGTCGAGCACCGCAGGCATCAGCGGGGCAGGTGCAGCGGCTGTGGCCGGTGCCGGGTGCGGGGCCGGCGCAGCGGCCTGCGGCAGCGGGGCCGGGGCGGCGGGGGCCGGGGAGAACGCCGGCACGGGTGCCGCGAAGACGGGAGCCTCGAAGCCGGCAGCCGGCGCGAACCCGGTCGCCTGCGGGGCCGGTGGGTTGACGGAGGGCTTGGCAGCCGCGCCGTCCGGGCCCCACACGCTGCTGCGCACCGGGGCCGCGGGGGCGGCTGCGACGGGCGCCGCCGGGGCAACCGGCGTCTGGCCCGTCTCCGGGGCGGGGCGCCGACGGCCGAACAGACCGCGCTTGCGAGGTGCGCGCTCGCGGGAACGCGCCGGGGCTGCCGGGGCCGGAGCGGCGTTGGTGGGGGCCCAGGCGGCCTGCTGCTGCCAGGCGACCGGGGCCGGCTCAGCAGGCTCGGGCTCGGGCAGACCCCCGAACGGCGCGGGAGCCCCGAACGGCGCCGGGGCGGCGAACGGTGCGGGGGCGACGGGCGCCACCGCCTCCGCGGCCTCGATCGGTGAGAACAGCTGGGTCGGCGCGGACTCCTCCGGCTCGCCCTGCACCGGCGGCCAACCGCCGAACACCGGGTCTGCGACGTCCGGCACCGCTGCGCCGACGGGCTCCGGCAGCGCACGGGCGACTGGCAACGGCTCCGGCTCGGCGTCCGGTGCGAGACCGACCACCGGCAGCGGCGCCTCGGCGGCCGGCACCGATGCGGCCGGCGCCTGGTCGCTCCACGGCGACGACCACGTCGGCGGCTGCCAGGCCGGGGACTGCCAGGCCGGCTGGGGCCAGTCGCCCCCGGCCTCGTCGGACTGCTCGGTCGGGACGGGCGGCGCCCAGGCTGCGGGCGGTTCCGGCGCGGCCGGCACCGAGGCGCCGGGGAAGCCGATCGGCTCGGGCACGACCGGGATGGTCCCGGTCGTCCACGCCCGCGCCTCGTCCATCGACCGACCGAACGGCAGGTACGCGGCCGGCTCCTCGAGCGGGGTCGTCTCGGTGGTCGGTGCCGTGGTGGGGGCCGACCAGCCGGCGAAGCCGCTGTACGAGGTGAAGGCCGCCGGCTCGGGCTCGAACGTCGGCACCTCCTCGGCCGGCGGTGCCCAGCCCGCGAGGTCGACCGCCGGTGCCGCCCAGCTCGGCATCGCCAGCTCGGTGAGGGCCTGCGGCGCCGCCTCGACCACGTCGTGCTCGGACGGCGAGGTGGGGACCCAGGCGGGCAGCTCGGCACGAACGGCGGGCTCGTCGTCGGCGACGTGCGGCTCGCCCGACGTCTCGGCCGGGGCGTCCACGTAGGCCGGGACGTCCGCGAAGGCGGGAGCGTCGTCGAAGGCGGGAGCGTCGTCGAAGGCGGGAGCGTCCTGGTACGCCGGGGCGTCGGCGTAGGCCGGGCCGTCCGCGTAGGCGGCGTAGTCGGCCGGCAGCAGGTCGTCGTCCGGCGCCAGCCCGGGCACCACCATCGGCTCCGGCTCCGGCGTCTCCTCCTCGAGCGGCTCGGGCTGGAAGCTCGTCTGGGCCGGCCGCGGCTGGAAGAAGGCCGCCGCTGCCGGTGCCGCACCGTCACCGGCCCGACGCAGACCGGTCGGCGCCTGGTCGACGGGACGGGTGGCGCCGAGGTCCCCGCGTCCACGGAAGCCGGAGAAGAGCCCCGTCCGGACCCCGGCGTCGGGGGCCGGTGCCACCGGCAGGGGGGCGGCAGCCGCAGCGGCCGCCCCGGCGGCAGCATCCGGGGACCACGCCGAGGTAGCCGCACGGGTGCGGCTCGGCAGGCCGGAACCCGCCTGCGAGTC
>NCKG01000266.1:0-2808 GCA_002279095.1 Cellulomonas sp. 14-74-6 | reverse complement strand
AGCTTCTGGCTGCCCGCACCGGCAGCGCCGAGAGGACGTTCACGTCGGCCCACCCGGCGCTGCACCTGCGGCTCGAGGACGGGTCGCGGCTCGCGGCTGTGGCTTGGACGACGCCGAAGCCGCACGTCGTGATCCGCCGGCATCGCGTGCGTGACGTCGACCTGGACGACCTCGTCGGCCTCGGCACCGTCGACTCCGTGCTGGCGGGGTTCCTGCGGGCGGCGGTGCGGGCCGGCAAGAACATCGTCGTCACCGGCCTGCAGAACGCCGGCAAGACCACCTTGATCCGAGCGCTGGCCAACGAGTTCGACCCGATGGAGCGATTCGCCACCATCGAGAAGGAGTACGAGCTCTACCTGCATGACCTGCCAGCCCGGCACCCCCGCGTCGTGGCACTGGAAGCGCGTGAAGGATCGGCCGAGAAGGATGCCGCCGGCCATCGTGCCGGGGAGGTCTCCCTGTCCGACCTCGTGGTGGACGCGCTGCGGCTGAACCTGCGGCGGATCATCGTCGGCGAGGTCCGCGGCCCTGAGGTGCTTCCCATGCTCGAAGCCATGTCGACCGGCGACGGATCGCTGTGCACGTTGCACGCGCGCTCCGCCTCTCACGCGGTGGATCGGATCGTCACCCTCTGTTTGTCGGCGGGCGTGCACATGACCGACACGTTCGCCTACCGGCTCCTGGCCGGTTCGGTCGATCTGTTCGTGCACATCGAGCTGCTGACCGACGGCGGTCGCCGCTGGCGGTTCGTGTCCCAGGTGCTCGAGGCCAACGGGTTGGGGGAGAACAACCGCCCCGCCACCACAACCGTGTTCGGCCCAGGTCCGGACGGCCGCGCCGTGCCCCTGCACCGGCCGAGCTCCCTGGCCGACCTGGTGCGGGCGGGGTTCGACGAGCATCTGCTCGACCACCGTTACGGCACCTGGGCCACGTCCCTGGACGGTGCGAGGTGACCACCGCACTCGCAGCAGTGGCAGGCGCCCTTGTGATCGCCGGGGTCCTCATCAGCGCGGTCGGTCTCATGCGAACCGAGCCCACGGCGCCCCGCATGCCGCGCCGGGCGCGGCGGCCCGCCAGAGGCTGGTGGGGGCGGTGGCGGTGGCTGCTTGCCGCCGGGATCGGCCTTGCGGTCTGGGCGATCACCCGGTGGCCGGTGGCCGGAATCATCGTCGCGGCCGCGATCGTCGGCCTGCCGTACCTGCTCGGCTCCGCCAAGGTCGCCGCGCGGGCGATCGACCGCGTCGAGGCGATCGAGGAGTGGACCCGGCGGCTGGCCGACGTGCTCGCCACGGGCGTCGGCATCGAACAAGCCCTCGCCGCTTCGGCGGCGAGCTGCCCGCCGCAGCTGCATACCGAGGTCACCGCCCTCGTCGCACGTCTCACGGCACGGTGGCCCACCGAGCAGGCCCTGCGGGGGTTCGCCGACGATCTGAACGACGCCGCCGGAGACTTCGTCGTCGCCTCGCTGCTGCTCGCGAACCGCCGCCGCGGCCCAGGCCTGTCGAGGATGCTCACCGCGGTAGCCGGTTCGGTGGCGGACGAAGTCGCATCCCGCCGCAGGATCGAAGCCGAACGCGCCAAGCCGCGATCCACCGCCCGCCTGGTCACCCTGATCACCCTCGGGGTGGCCGGGGTCCTGATGCTCAACGGCACGTACCTCGCGCCATACCGCGATGGGCTCGGCCAGCTCGTTCTCGCCGTGATCGCAGCGGCGTTCACGGGGTGCCTGCTATGGATCCGGGCGCTAACCCTTGCGTCCCCGGCATCCCGATTCCTGACAGGTGGAGAGCCAGGTGGTTCGCGATGACTCCGCTGTGGCTGACGCTCGTCGCCGGCGGTCTTGTCGGCGGCGGACTCGTTGTTGCGCTCGCCGGCCTGGTTCCGGCACGGCCGGACCTGAACGACGCCGTCCGTCGGCTCCTGGCCTCCGAGGCTGACCTAGGCGCGATGGCGCAGGCCCCGTCGGAGCGCTTCGGTGCACTGCGCGCCCGGATCCTGCCACGTGCCGCCCACCTGCTCGGACTGGCTCGCTACGCCAGCGACCTGCGGACCGTCCAGCTCCGGCCCGAGGATCTCGCGGCCAAGAAGCTCGGCTACGGCCTCGTCGGGCTCGCGTTCCCGCCCGTGGCGTCGGCGCTGCTGATGCTGGCCGGGACCCGCCTGCCCTTCGGGCTACCGGCCGTCGCCGGTCTGGTGCTTGGCGGTGTGTTCTTCTTCCTGCCGGACGCGACGCTGCGCCGAGACGCTGCAGACGCGCGCGCCGTCCTGCGACAGGCCACCTGCGTGTTCCTCGAGCTGGTGGCCATGGAGCGACTCGGCGACGCCGGACCCACCGAGGCCCTGGACCGCGCCGCGTCAATCGGCGGCTCGAGCGAGTTCGGGCGCATCCGGGATGCACTCCTGCGTGCCGAGCTCGCGGGCCAGCCGTCGTGGAACGGCCTGACGGACCTTGCCAGCGCGACTCTGGTCACCGAGCTCGCAGACACGGCCGACATCATGCGGCTTGCCGGCCGTGACGGCGCCGCCGTCTACTCGACCCTCCGCGCCCGGGCCGCCTCGCTGCGCACGCAGCTGCTGACTGCCGCCACCGCCAAGGCCAACGCCGCCAGCGAGCACATGGTCGTCCCTGTCTCGCTGCTCGGCCTCTGCTTCACGGCGCTGCTCGGTTACCCCGCACTCGTCCGGATCCTGCTGTCCTGAACGGAGAAGACCATGCCTGCACTGCTCGCCCTCAGCTATCTCTCCGCCCTCGTGACGACCAGCCGACGGCGCGTGCGCGAGCGCGTCGCCAATGAGACCGGAGCAACA
>NCKG01000265.1:0-2812 GCA_002279095.1 Cellulomonas sp. 14-74-6 | reverse complement strand
ACGGGTCCGCACCGCTACAGCGGCCGGCCGGCCCTGAACTCCTCGACCAGCGCACGGACCACCGCTCCCAGGTCACCCGCGTTGCGGCGCGCGACCGCCCGCTGCCGCTGGTACGACGCGCCGCGGCGGAGGATGGTGCGGACCTGCTCCAGCTCGGCGCGGCAGCCCAGTCGCTCGGCGACGGGCGCGAGGACCTCCAGCCACCGGGTGACCGAGTCGGTCACCAGCTCCTCGTCGCCGGCGGCGTCGTTGATCAGGATCGCGTCCATGCCGTAGCGCGCCGAGCGCCACTTGTTCTCCTGCACGAACCATGGCTGCAGGGCCGGCAGGGGCTCGCCTTCGTCGAGCAGCTCGGAGAAGTGCTCGACGAAGCAGTGCGTCAGCGCGGAGATCGCCGTGACCTCGAGCAGGTTGGCGGCGCCGTCGGCGATGCGCATCTCGAGCGTGCCGAAGCGTGGGGAGGGCCGGATGTCCCAGCGGACCTCGTCCACCTGGTCGATCACGCCGGTGTGCACCATGTCGCCGACGTACTGCTCGAGCTGCGACCACTGGTCGAACTGGGGCGGCAGGCCGGCCGTCGGCAGCTGCTGGAAGATCAGCGCGCGGTTCGAGGCGTAACCCGTGTCGGCGCCGGCCCAGAACGGCGACGACGCGGACAGCGACTGGATGGTGCCGAACACGGTGAGCATCGCGCGGGACAGCGGCAGCACCTTGGCGCGGTCCTCGATGCCGACGTGCACGTGCACGCCGTAGATCAGCATCTGCCGGCCCCACCACTGGGTGCGGTCGATGAGCGTGGCGTAGCGCTGCTTGTCGGTCACCTTCTGGGTGGCCCAGTGGGCGAACGGGTGCGTGCCGCTGCCCATCAGCTCGATCCGCAGCGGTTCGGCGACGCGCCGCACCTGGTCCAGCGCGACCTGGAGATCCGCAGCGGCCTCCGCGACGGTCCGGCACTTGCCGCTCTGCACCTCGATGGTGTTGAGCAGCAGCTCCTGGCTGATGTTCGGGTGGTCGCTGCCGTCCTCGGCGCGCACCGCCTGCAGGATCGTCTGGGCGGCCTGCCGCAGGTCACCGGAGTCGGCGTCGACCAGGGCGACCTCCCACTCGATGCCGATGGTCGACCGCTCGGACACGGCGAACGGCAGGGGCACGGGTGCCGCCATCAGGGCTCCTCGGGCTCGCCGCCGGAGGCGGCAGGGTCGGACCGGCCGGTGGTTGCCGCGGTCGGGCCGGCGACCGGCTCGACGAGCAGCACCCGCTGCGAACCGCCGACGCGGGTGAGCACCACGGTGGCCTCGGCGTCGCCGCGCAGGTCCAGCTGCCCGCGCAGCTGCTCGGGCGTCACGGCGGTGCCGCGCTTCTTGACGGTGAGCCGACCCACCCCGCGCTCGCGGAGGTAGGTGCGCAGCCGCTTGACGCCGAAGGGCAGGTCGTCCAGGACGCGGTAGGTCGTGGCGACGTCGCTCGGCACCAGCCGGTCGGCGGTGACGTACGCGATGGTGGGGTCCAGCAGCCGGCCGTTCAGGTCCTGCGCGACGGTGCCGACCAGCCCCGCGCGGATCACCGCGCCGTCGGGCTCGTACAGGTAGGTGCCGACGGCGCCGACCGGCGGCCGCTCGTCGTCGTCCCCGGTCAGCGCGTGCGCGCGGCCGTCGCGCAGCACCAGCGCGGACCGTCCGGGGCCCTCGGGTGCGAGGGGGCCGAACCACAGACCCACCTCGACGACGTCACCGTCGACGGACACCCACTGGGCGAGGGCGCCGTCGGGCACGAGCCGGTGGGGGAGCCCCGGTCCGAGCTTGAGGCCGACGGCGGGCACCCGGTCGCGCAGCGCGAGCAGCGCGTCCAGCGGCGGGGTCCAGTCCGTCGGCTCCCAGCTGCGCCGTCCAGCGGCGCTGCGCCGGGCCGGGTCGGCGTAGACGCCGTCGACGCCCTCCGCCGCGAGGTCCAGCTGCAGACCGTCCCCGTGGCGCACCTGTGCCTCGGGGAAGTGCCGCAGGTTGACCGTCGCGACCGCCGCGGTCACCTCGTCCAGGTCCACCGCCAGCACCTGGATGCCGACGCCCGCCAGCGCCATCGCGTCGGCGCCGATCCCGGTGGTCAGGTCTGCTACCCGGGTCAGTCCGGCGGCGAGGTAGCGCCGCGCATGGTGCGCCGCGACCGGCAGGCGGGTCGCCTGCTCGAGCCCTGCCGGCGTGAACAGCATGCCGCCCGCGAAGTCGCCGAACTTGGCCCGCGCCCGTGCCCGCAGGCGCGACTGGGTGAGTGCCGCAGCGACCAGCGCCGGGTCCAGGCCCTCGGCCTGCAGCCGGGTGGACACGGCCATCACGCGCTGCTCGTCGTACGGCGGCAGCGCGGTGAGCAACGCCCAGCCCTGCTCGCTGAGCAGGAGCGAGAGGCTGGCGGCGTCCATGCGGCGATCCTCGCACGGCGACCCGCGGCGACGCCGCCTGTCGCTGGCACTCGCCTTGACCGAGTGCTAAGGCGTTCCTAGAGTGAGGAGCTGGCACTCTCCCGGTGAGTGTGCCAACCGCACCCAGGTCCCGGCACCGCGACGACGGCGGCTGACGGTGCGGCACTGACCTGCCGAACTACTCACATGCGAAGGGGAGGTCCGCTGTGTCGGTCTCCATCAAGCCCCTCGAGGACCGGATCGTGGTGAAGGCCCTCGAGGCCGAGACCACGACCGCGTCCGGTCTGGTCATCCCGGACAGCGCCAAGGAGAAGCCGCAGGAGGGCGAGGTCCTCGCCGTCGGCCCGGGTCGCATCGACGACAAGGGCAACCGCGTGCCGCTCGACGTCGCGGTGGGTG
>NCKG01000264.1:0-2818 GCA_002279095.1 Cellulomonas sp. 14-74-6 | reverse complement strand
AGCAAGTAAAGCGCCGTTAATTAGATGAATAATGACATTAGTGGGCCCTCGCCGCGCGCGGCCACCATCACGCCGAACTCCCCGTTGGCCACCAGGTCGGCGGCCGCCGCCCCGAGCCGGGTGGCCAGCAGGCGGTCCGCGGCGCACGGCGTGCCGCCGCGCTGCACGTAGCCGAGGATCGTCACGCGCGACTCCAGGCCCGTGGCGGCCTCCAGCTCGCGCGCCAGCCGGAAGGTGTGCTCGCGCTGGGCGTCCTCGACGTGGGCCAGATGGGCCTGCGCCGCCCGCTGCGCCTCCCCGGTCTTGGCGGACCGCGCCAGCAGCAGCGCCGCCTGGTAGTCGGCGGTGTCGTCGACGTCCCGTGCGCCCTCCGCGACCGCGACCACCGAGAAGTTCGAGCCGCGCGCCGTCCTCGTCCTGATCGTCTCGGCGATCGCGTCGACGGTGTACGGGATCTCCGGGATCAGGATCACGTCGGCACCGCCCGCCAGGCCGGCACCGAGGGTCAGCCAGCCGGCGCGGTGCCCCATGATCTCCGTGAGGATGATCCGGTGGTGGCTGTGGGCCGTGGAGTGCACCCTGTCCAGGGCGTCCGTGGCGATCTCCATCGCGGTGGCGAACCCGAACGACGTGTCGGTGCAGGCGATGTCGTTGTCGATCGTCTTCGGCAGGTGCAGCACGTTGAGCCCCGCGTCGACCAGGCGCATCGCGTTCTTCGCCGTGCCGCCGCCGCCCAGCATGATCAGGGCGTCGAGGCCCAGCGCCGCGTAGTTCTCCACGACGGTCGGCACCATGTCCCGCGTCTCGCCGTCGACCACCATGCGGTGCACCTTGTCGCGGCTGGTGCCCAGGATGGTGCCGCCGACGGTGAGGATGCCGGACAGCGCATGGGCGTCCAGGTCCACCCAGTGGTTCTCCACCAGGCCGGTGATGCCGTCGCGGAACCCGATCAGCTCCATGCCGTAGTGGCCGATGGCGGTCTTGCCGAACCCGCGGATCGCCGCGTTGAGGCCGGGACTGTCGCCACCGGCGGTGAGGATGCCGACCCGCTTGGGCTTGCTGCTGCGTGCCATCGTCGTCGTCCCTCGTCCGCACCCGCTCGCGGCGGGCCGCCCACCGGGTCCGTGCGGGCCCGGTACGGCAAGTCTGTCGGGGTCGACGGACCGGGACAACCGCCGGTCAGGCGGTGGGCCGGCGCACCGCGAGCCGGCCGAGGATCGCCCGGTCCAGGCCCGTGAGCAGGAGCGATGCTGTGCCGATGCCCACCACCGCCCCTCTCGCCGGAGCTGCGCCGGTCCCTGCCGACACCGCGGAGGTGCTGCTGGTGACGAAGGACGTCGATGTGCCGCGGGCCCGTCCCACCGGCTGGACGAGCGCTGGACCCCCCGGCCGGACCGGACCGGCTCGTTCGGCCAGCCGACCGCCCGGTTGCGGACGGACCACGAGTGCCCTGCAGGATGGTCGGATGGATCTCGCCCAGCACGACGACCGGACCGGCGAGCCCACCGCGCGGCCGACCTCCGTGACCGTCTCGGTGGACGACCCGCTGCGCCCCGACGTCGTCGCCCTGCTGCAGGACCACCTGGACGACATGCACGCCACCTCGCCGGCCGAGTCGGTGCACGCCCTCGACCCCTCGGCGCTCACGGCGCCGGCGCTGACGTTCTGGACGGCCCGCACATCGGACGGGACGCTGCTGGGCACCGTCGCCCTCAAGGAGCTGCACCCGACCGGCGGCGAGCTGAAGTCGATGCGGACCGCCCCGGCGGCCCGCGGCCGCGGCATCGGCACCGTCCTGCTCGACACCGCCCTGGCGGAGGCGACCGCCCGCGGCTACCGGACGGTGCACCTCGAGACCGGTACGCACGACTTCTTCGCACCGGCCCATCGCCTGTACACGCGAGCCGGGTTCGTCTCGTGCGGACCGTTCGGCGACTACCGGCCCGACCCGCACAGCGCGTACTTCCGTCTGGACCTGGCGCCCGCCACTGCCGGATGAAATCAGGCCCCGCGACGGGACCTCCTCAGCCGAACGCGTCCCCCTGCCGCGGTCACCGTCCTACCGTGACGCCGTGACGTGGCCGTACGAGCCCCAGCCCCCTGACCAGCAGCCCTACGGCCAGCCGGTCCCGCCACCGTTCGCGTCGCCCAGCTCCCAGCCGTACGCGCCGCCGAGCGCCCAGCCCTACGCCCAGCCGGCGCAGCAGCCGTACGGCTCGCCGTACCAGCCGCCGGCCCAGCAGCCGTACCAGCCGCCGGCCCAGCCCGGCTACCCGCCGTACGGCTCGCCGTACCAGCAGCCGTACCCGCAGGGCTACGCGCAGCCCTACCGGCCGTACCTCGCCCCGCCGCCCCGCCGCTCCTCGCGGGCGCTGCCGTGGCTCGTCGGGCTCGGCGTGCTCCTCTTCATCGTCGTCATGGGCGCGATCGCGCTGCCCGTCGTCCGGCAACAGCACGCCGCCTGCGGTTCGGAGCGTGCTCCGTTCGGCGCCTCGGCCGCCGCCACGGCGTACGTCCGCGCGGTCAACGCGTCCTACCCCGAGTGGTCCGCGATGAGCCGCAAGATCAGGTCGCAGGACATGAAGGTCCGGCCGGACCAGATGGTGCTGCAGCTGCAGGGTGACGAGAAGTTCCTCGCGGCGCTCAAGACCATCCCGTTCTCCGCGTCCCAGCGGCCGGCCGCGGACGGGCTCATCACGGCGGTCGAGCAGTACGACGCCTTCGTCCAGACGGCGTCGCAGAACCCCGGCTACCTGTCGGCGAACCAGGAGCAGGACCGGACGCTGAACGACGCGCGCGCCCTCGCCAGCTCACGGCT
>NCKG01000015.1:0-16577 GCA_002279095.1 Cellulomonas sp. 14-74-6 | reverse complement strand
CGCCCAGCTGCGGGCCGCACGGCCGGACCTGGACGTGGTGGACCTGCGCGGCAACGTGGACACCCGGCTGGGGCGGGTGGCGGGCGGCTCAGGTCCTGGCGACCTCGACGCCGTGGTGCTGGCCCGGGCCGGGCTGGCGCGGCTCGGGCGGCTCGACGCCGTGACCGAGGTGTTCGACGCGGACGTGATGCTGCCCGCCCCCGGGCAGGGCGCGCTGGCGGTGGAGGTGCGGGCCGAGGACGCGTCGGGGGACGGCGCCCTGGCCGCAGCGCTGCGCACGCTGGAGGACCGAGCCACCCGGCTGGCGGTCACGGCGGAGCGGGCGCTGCTGGCGCGGCTCGAGGCGGGCTGCGCGGCGCCGGTCGGTGCGCTCGCGCAGCTGGTCGGAGACCGGCTGGAGCTGCAGGCCGTGGTGGCCGGCGCGGACGGCAGCCGTGCGCTGCGCCGCACGCTGGCAGCGACCGCTGCCGACGTGGTTGCCGCCACCGACCTGGGCTCCCGGGTCGCTGACCTGCTGCTGGAGGACGGGGCGGCGGAGCTGGCGCCGGTCGGGCCAGGGGCATCGGTCGGGCCAGGGGCATCGGTCGGGCCGGGGGCATCGGTCGGGCCGGGGGCATCGGGTGGTCCCGCGGGAGAGGGCACCGCCCAGGGCGGCGGCGCGGCCCGGCCGACGGTGCGCGGATGACCGGTCCGCTCGAAGGCCTGCGGGTGCTGGTGCCACGGCCGGCATCCGGGAGCGCGGACGCCGAGGCCGCGTTGCGGGTGGCCGGCGCCGAGCCCGTGGTGGTGCCGCTGGTGCGGACCGAGGCGGTCGACGACCCGACGGTGCTCGACGCGGCGCTGGCCGACCTGCGGGCCGGCCGGTACGCGTGGCTGGCCGTGACCAGTGCGGCGGCGGTGGGTGCGCTCGTCGGACGCGCGCTGGAGAGCGCCGAGGCGCTGGGCGACGTGGTGGCCCGCACCAAGGTGGCGGCCGTGGGGCCCGCGACGGCGCGCGCGCTCGCGACGGTGGGGGTCACCGCGGACCTCGTCGGCACCTCCGGCGCGCGCGCGCTGGCCGACGCGTGGCCGACGCCCGACGTCGCCGGTGCGCGGGTGCTGTTCACGCGTGGCGACCTGGCCGGTCCCGAGCTGGTGGACGGGCTGCGGGCGGGCGGCTGGGCGGTGGACGACGTCGTCGCGTACCGCACGGTGCCGGCCGGCCCGGCGCCCGACGACGTGGTCGCCGCCTGGCGGGACGGGTCGATCTCCGCAGCGCTGCTCACCTCGCCGAGCACCGTCCGGGCCCTCGCCGCGCGGCTCGGACCGCCGCCGAGCGGCACGCTGCTGGCCTGCATCGGGCCGACCACGGCGGACGCCGCCCGCGACGCCGATCTGCCCGTGGCCGTCGTCGCCCCTGAACGCACCATGACCGCCCTGGTCGGCGCCCTGGCCGACGCGGTGGCCGCCGCCCACGGCGATGCCCCACCGGCTCCCGCCGCACCGGACGCAGCAGACCTCGACCACAAGGAGACCCGATGACCACGGTCCCGACCAGCGTCCCGACCTCCGTGCCGACCTCCGTCCCCACCCCGGGACGAGTCCGGCTGCGCCGGATGCGCGCCACCGCCGCCCGGCGCCGCCTGGTCGCGCAGACCCGGGTGCACGCCGAGCAGCTGATCCTGCCGATGTTCGTCAAGGAGGGGCTGACCGACCCGCGCCCCCTCGGCTCGATGCCCGGCGTGCTCCAGCACACCCGCGACTCGCTGCGCCGCGCCGCCGCCGAGGCGGCCGAGGCCGGCATCGGCGGCGTGATGCTGTTCGGCATCCCGCAGCGCCGGGACGCGGTCGGCAGCTGCGCGACCGAGCCCGACGGCATCCTCAACCTGGCGATCGCCGACGTGGTGGCCGAGGTGGGCGATGCGCTCGTCGTGCAGGCGGACCTGTGCCTGGACGAGTTCACCGACCACGGCCACTGCGGCGTGCTCGCGCCGGACGGCAGCGTGGACAACGACGCGACGCTGGTCCGGTACGCCGACATGGCGCTCGCGCAGGCGGAGGCCGGGGTCGACCTGATCGGGCTGTCCGGGATGATGGACGGCCAGACGGCGGCCTGCCGCGACGCCCTCGACGCGGCCGGGTTCACCGGCACCGCCCTGCTGGCCTACGCCGCCAAGTACGCGTCGGCGTTCTACGGACCGTTCCGCGAGGCCGTCGAGAGCGAGCTGCAGGGCGACCGCCGCACGTACCAGCTGGACCCCGCGAACCGCCGGGAGGCCGCCCGGGAGGTGGAGGCCGACGTGGCCGAGGGGGCCGACGTCGTCATGGTGAAGCCCGCGATGTCCTACCTGGACGTGCTGGCCGACGTCGCCGCCACGTCTCCCGTGCCGGTCTGGGCGTACCAGGTGTCCGGCGAGTACGCCATGATCGAGGCCGCCGCCGCGCACGGCTGGATCGACCGCCGTCGTGCCATCACCGAGTCCGTGCTGTCGATCCGCCGCGCCGGCGCCGATGCCGTGCTCACCTACTGGGCCGTCGAGCTGGCCCACTGGCTCTCCGAGGGGACCCGATGACCCACGCCCGTACCGAGCGGTCCGCGAGCGCGGACGCCTTCGACCGCGCCCTCGGGGTGATCCCCGGCGGGGTGAACTCGCCGGTGCGCGCGTACGGGTCGGTCGGGGGGACCCCGCGGTTCATCGCGTCGGCGCACGGCGCGTACGTGCGGGACGTGGACGGCGACGAGTACGTGGACCTCGTCGGCTCGTGGGGGCCCGCTCTGCTCGGGCACGCGCACCCCGAGGTGATCGCCGCTGTGCAGGAGGCGGCGGCCCGGGGGCTCAGCTTCGGCGCGCCGACGATGGCCGAGGTCGAGCTGACCGAGGAGATCCGGCGCCGGGTCCCCGCCGCCGAGCGGCTGCGCCTGGTGTCGACGGGCACCGAGGCGACCATGACGGCGCTGCGGCTGGCGCGCGGGTTCACCGGCCGTGACCTCGTCGTGAAGTTCGCCGGCTGCTACCACGGGCACGTCGACGCGCTGCTGGCCGCCGCCGGGTCCGGCGTCGCCACGCTCGCACTGCCGGGGTCGGCGGGCGTCACCGCCGAGGTGGCGGCCGAGACGCTGGTGCTCCCCTACAACGACCTCGACGCCGTCCGTACCGCCTTCGAGGCGCACGGCCCCCGCATCGCCGCCCTGATCATGGAGGCGGCCCCCGCCAACATGGGCGTGGTGCCGCCGCTGCCGGGCTTCAACGCCGAGCTGCGCCGCATCACCGCCGAGGCCGGTGCACTGCTCATCCAGGACGAGGTGCTGACCGGCTTCCGGGTGTCGCCGGCGGGCTGGTGGGGGCTGGAGGGTCAGGCCGAGGGCTGGGCGCCGGACCTGCTGACGTTCGGCAAGGTGATCGGGGGTGGCCTGCCGGTCGCGGCCGTCGGTGGGCGGGCAGACGTGATGGCGTCCCTCGCGCCGCTCGGGCCCGTGTACCAGGCGGGGACCTTGTCCGGGAACCCGGTGGCGGTGGCGGCAGGCCTGGCGACGCTCCGGCTGGCGGACGACGGCGTGTACGCGAGGGTCGACGCCACGTCGGCCCGGCTGCGCACCTCCCTCTCGCGGGCGCTCGGCGAGGCCGGGGTGCCGCACGCGATGCAGTGGGCGGGGTCGCTGTTCAGCACCATGTTCGGACCGGGACCGGCCGCTGCGGGCGCACGGGACTACGACGCCGTGCTGGCCAGCGAGCACTGGCGGTACACACCCTTCTTCCACGCGCTGCTGGAGCACGGGGTGTACGCGCCGCCGTCGCCGTTCGAGGCGTGGTTCGTCTCCGCGGCGCACGACGAGGAGGCGATCGGCCGGATCGAGGCGGCCCTTCCGGCCGCGGCCGCTGCGGCGGCCGGTGCGGAGCGTCCCACCGCCTGACAGGCGCGGTCACGGTCGTGGTCCGCCGCGGCGTCGGCGTCGTCCTCGCGGCCGCCGCCACGGCCACGGACCCCCGAAGCAGGACCGGGCGAGCCGTTGACGTTGCGATCACCCTAGGTAGAGTTAGACCATGGCGACGATGCCGAAGATGTCCAGCGCAGTCGTCCGCGTGCTCGAGACGTTCCTCGAGAAGCCTCGATCGGCCCGCTACGGACTCGAGCTCGGGGCCGTCACCGGGCTTCCGAGCGGCACGATCCACCCGGTGCTCGCGCGGCTCGAGGCGGCGGGCTGGGTCGAGAGCCAGTGGGAGGGCGTCGACCCATCCGCCGTCGGACGCCCCCGCCGTCGGTTCTACCGCCTCACTCCCGCCGGCACCGAGCAGGCCCGGACCGCCCTGGCCGGTGTCGCCGCGCGGCAAGCTCGCCTACGACGCCGTCTCGCGGGATCAGCGGCCTCGTCACCGCTGCCGGACGAGGCCTGACATGCCCCGCCTCGCGACCGCCCTGCTGACTGCCGCCGTGCGGCTGCTGCCATTGGGGGCCAGGCGGCGGTACCGGGAGGAGCTCGACGCCGAGCTCCGGGACGCCTCCCACCCGCTCGGATTCGCCGCCTCGATGCTCGCCGCCGCGCCGCGCCTGCGCTGGGAGGTGCTCGCCGGTCTGTGCGGGGGCCGCGCGTCGCTGCGCTGCTACGTGGGGTGGCACGGCCGTCGCGTGCTGCACCCGAACCCGGAGGACCACACGGTCGTCGTGCTGCGCTGCCCGCGGTGCGGGCTGCTCCACGACCCGCGGCAGTACCTCCCCGCCCGCGACGCGGACGGTGTCGCCTGGGGCGGCGTCTACCTCGGCGGGCACTGACCCCGGCTCGGCGGCGGACGAGCTAGGTCCCGGGCGCCTCTGACACCGTCTTCAACCCGTCGAGCATCGCGCGCCAGTTGGCGGCGCTGTGCTCGGCCGACTCGGCCGTCGGGTTGTTGTCCTGCTCCAGCAGCACCCTGGTCCCGCCGTCGACCGGTTCGAGCACGTACCGGAGCCGGTGGTAGCTCTCCGGCACGTCCGGCTGGCCGGACAGCGGGCTGAAGTGGGTCACCACCAGCCGGTGCGGACGCTCGACCTCCAGCACCTCGCCCTTGTCCTCGAAGGGACGACCCTCCCACTGCCCGCTCCAGGTGATCCGGTGGCCGGGCTGCCAGTCGCTGACCGTGCGGGCGCCGAACATGATCTCGGGGCGCGGCTCCGGGCTGGTCAACACCTCCCAGACACGGTCCGCCGGTGCGCCGATCAGCACCTCTGCTCGTGCGACGTGGTCCATGGCAGCTCTCCCGCCGGTCGGGTGGTCTGGTCGTCGTCATCCTCAGCCTTCCCCGACGCGTTCGCCCAGGGGAGCGAGCCGACCCCATCGTCATCGTCAGCCCCTGGTACCAATACCCCGTATGGGTATATAGTCCTAGGCGACGGGTCGACGGCGGCCCGACGAGGAGGACCCCGGTGCCCGGTTACCGCGAAGACAAGGACGCCTACCTCAAGCGGCTCAGCCGCGTGGAGGGGCAGGTGCGCGGAATCGCGCGCATGGTGGACGAGGACACGTACTGCATCGACATACTCACCCAGATCGCGGCTGTGACCAAGGCGCTGCAGGCCGTCGGCCTGGGGCTGCTCGAGGAGCACCTCGACCACTGCGTCGTCGACGCCGCCCGTCAGTCCCACGAGGCCGGCCACGAGAAGGTCCGTGAGGCAGCCGACGCGATCGCCCGCCTGGTCCGCAGCTAGTCCCCACCACACCAAGGAGAAGCCATGAGCACCACCACCCAGTTCTCCGTCGACGGCATGACCTGCGACCACTGCGTGAAGCACGTCACGTCCGAGCTGACGGCCATCCCCGGGGTCACCGACGTGTCGATCGACCTGGTCGCCGGCGGCTCGTCGCCCGTCAAGGTCACGTCCGACGCGCCGATCTCCGACGAGGCCATCGCCGCCGCGATCGACGAGGCCGGCTACGCGGTGACCCCGCGGCGCTCGCTGCTGTGAGCACCCCCGTCGCCGGCACCCAGGACGCCACCGGCGTGGTCGAGCTCGACCTCGCCGTCGAGGGGATGACCTGCGCCTCCTGCGTGGCCCGCGTGGAGAAGCGGCTCAACCGCGTGCCCGGGGTGCAGGCGACGGTGAACCTCGCGCTGGAGCAGGCGCACGTGCGGGTGGAGGTCCCCGAGGGGGGATCCCCGGCCGACGTCGACGCCCTGGTCGCCGCCGTGCAGGCGGCCGGTTACGACGCCCACCCGATCGTGCACGCGCCGGCGATGACCGACGAGGAGATCGCCGCGGTCACGAGCGGGATGGGCGTGGGCATGGGCGAGGAGGACACCTCCGCGCCGACCGATGCCCGCGGCACCGATCTGCGCCGCCGCTTGCGGGTCGCCGCGGTGCTGAGCGTGCCCGTGGTGCTGATCTCCATGGTCCCCGTGCTGCAGTTCCGCGGCTGGCAGTGGGTGGTCCTCGCCCTGGCGCTGCCTGTTGCGACCTGGGCGGCGCTGCCGTTCCACCGGGCGGCGTTGGCCGCCGGCCGGCACGGGTCGTCGACCATGGACACCCTCGTCTCCCTGGGCATCATCGCCGCCACCGCCTGGTCGCTGTGGGCGCTGCTGCTGGGCGGCGCGGGCGGCCTCGGCATGCGGATGACGCCGACGTTGATCCCGTCGCGCACCCACGCGATGGCCACCCCCGAGCTCTACTTCGAGGTGGCCGCCGTGGTCACCACCTTCCTGCTCGCCGGCCGGTACGCCGAGCACCGGTCGCGGCGCCGGGCCGGTGACGCCCTGCGGGCGCTGCTCGACCTCGGCGCCAAGGACGTGTCCGTCCTGGTGGGCGGGGCGGAGCGGCGGGTGCCGATCAGCGCGCTGCGGGTGGACGACGAGTTCGTGGTCCGCCCCGGCGAGAAGATCGCCACCGACGGCGTCGTGGTGCGCGGCACGGCCGCGGTGGACGCGTCCCTGCTCACCGGCGAGCCCGTGCCGGTCGACGTCGGCCCCGGGGACCGGGTGACCGGCGCGACCGTGAACACGTCCGGCCACCTCGTCGTGCGGGCCACTCAGGTCGGCGAGCAGACGCGGCTGGCTCAGATCGGCCGGCTGGTCGCCTCCGCGCAGACCGGCAAGGCGGCCGTGCAGCGGCTGGCGGACCGGATCTCCGCGGTGTTCGTGCCGGTGGTGCTGGGGTTGTCGGCGGCGACGCTGGTCGTGTGGCTGCTGTCCGGCGCCTCGGCGCAGGCGGCGTTCACCGCGGCCGTCGCGGTGATGATCATCGCCTGTCCGTGCGCCCTGGGCCTGGCCACGCCGACCGCCCTGCTGGTCGGCACCGGCCGCGGCGCGCAGCTCGGCATCCTGATCAAGGGCCCGGAGATCCTCGAGCGCACCCGCGCCGTGGACACCGTCGTGCTGGACAAGACCGGCACCATCACCGCCGGTGCGATGCGCCTGGTCGACGTGCTGGTGCCCGACGGTGCCGACGCGGACGACGTCCTCGCTGCGGCGGGTGCCGTGGAACGCGGCTCCCAGCACCCGATCGCCGCGGCGATCACGGCAGCGGCGGACGATGGCACCGCGGCACCGGTCGCGGTGGGCGCCGTGGGGACCGCAGACGGCGTGCCGACGCACGCACCAGCCGGCGAGGTGCTCGGAGCGGACGACGGCTCCACCGGCCCCGCGGGTCCGGAGCTCGACGTGCACGACTTCGTCGAGACCCCCGGCCGGGGCGTCGCCGGAGTGGTGCGCGCAGCGCACGCCGGTGTCGGCCTGTCCCGTCGCGTGCTGGTGGGCCGCCCGGTCTGGTTGCACGAGCAGGGCGTCGACACCGCCGCGCTCGACGAGCGCTTCGACGCCGCCGAGGCCGACGGCGCCACCGCCGTGATGGCCGCCTGGGACGGCACGGCTCGCGGCGTCCTGGTGCTGCGCGACCCGGTGAAGCCCACCTCGGCACAGGCGATCGCCGAGCTGCGCTCGCTCGGCATGCGGCCGGTGCTGCTCACGGGCGACAACCCGCGGGCGGCTCGGGTGGCGGCGCGGGAGGTCGGCATCGACGAGGCCGACGTGGTGGCTCAGGTGCTCCCCGAGGACAAGGTCGCGGCCGTCGACCGGCTGCGTGCCGGGGGCGCCACCGTGGCGATGGTCGGCGACGGGGTGAACGATGCCGCAGCGCTGGCCGCCGCCGACCTCGGCCTCGCGATGGGCACCGGCACCGACGTCGCCATCGAGGCTGCGGACCTCACGCTGGTGCGTGGTGACCTGCAGTCGGCGCCGCAGGCGATCCGGCTGTCCCGCACCACGTTGCGGATCATCCGGCAGAACCTGTTCTGGGCGTTCGCCTACAACGTCGCGGCGATCCCGCTCGCGGCGACCGGCCTGCTCAACCCGATGATCGCGGGCGCGGCGATGGCGTTCTCGTCGGTGCTGGTCGTCACCAACTCGCTGCGGTTGCGCCGCTTCTCCTGAGCGACCGCCTCACGCAGCACCCGATGCCCGGGTGCCGACCACCGCGTCGGCCCCGGGCATCGTCGTCCGCGAAAACCCTCCCACCCACGTCGCAAACCTGATATCACTTTGCTATCGCAGTCCCGCACGGGGCTGCGAGTCAGCGAAGGAGCACGAGTCACATGTCGGACATCTCCTCACCCCCGCAGGCTTCGGTGGGGGGTCAGCCCGCCGGTCGCCCGGTGGGCAGCGGAGGGACGCGGGTCGACGTGTCCGAGCGGACCGCCTGGTCCCTCGGCAGCGCCGCCACGGTGCTGCTGCTCCTGATCGACGTCGCGCTGGTCATCACCGCGTTCAACCAGTTCGCCGCCGCGGACTCCACCGGCGACGACTCGCACGCCGGCCTCGGCGTGCTGCTGATCGCCGTCGCGGTGCTCACGTTCACCGGCATCGGCGTGATCAGCCCCGGCTCCACCCGCGTGGTGCAGCTGTTCGGCCGCTACATCGGCACCGTCCGCCGCACCGGTCTGTACACCACCGTCCCGCTGAGCAACCGCCGCCGGGTGTCGGTGCGGGTGCGCAACTTCGAGACCAACGAGCTCAAGGTCAACGACGCCGACGGCAACCCGGTGAACATCGCCGCGATCGTCGTCTGGCAGGTGGCGGACACCGCCAAGGCGACGTTCGCCGTCGAGGACTACGTCGACTTCGTGCGCGTGCAGTCGGAGTCGGCCCTGCGCCACGTGGCGATGTCCCACCCGTACGACCGCCCGGACACCGGCGAGGAGACGCTGCGCGGCGCCACCGACGTGGTGTCCGGCGAGATCGCCTCCGAGGTGGCGGCCCGCGTCGCCATCGCCGGCCTCGAGGTGGTCGAGGCACGCATCTCCAGCCTGGCCTACGCCCCCGAGATCGCCCAGGCGATGCTGCAGCGGCAGCAGGCCGGCGCGATCATCGCGGCGCGCAGCCGCATCGTCGAGGGTGCCGTCTCCATGGTCGAGGACGCGCTGCAGCGTCTCGAGGACCACGCCGTGGTCACCCTCGACGAGGAGCGCAAGGCGGCGATGGTGTCCAACCTCCTCGTGGTGCTGTGCGGCGACAGCCGGGCGACGCCGATCGTCAACACCGGGTCCCTGTACACGTGAGCGACGGCGGCGAGCCGCGCGAGCGCAAGGCGGTGCTCCTGCGGCTGGACCCCGCGGTGCACGATGCGCTCGCGCGGTGGGCCGCCGACGACCTGCGCAGCGTCAACGCGCAGGTCGAGCTGCTGCTGCGCGAGGCGCTGGCCCGGGCGGGACGCACCCCGCCCGGGCTGCGCCCGCCCCGCCGTCCGGGCCGGCCCCCGTCCGCGCCCACCTGACCCGGCCCGCCCCAGCAGCCCGGTGGACCCCCACCGGCGCCAGCAGCCCGCCGGACCCCGCACCCGCAGCCCGCCAGGCCTGCCCGCACCCGGTCCGACCCCACCCGGACCCGCCCCACCCCGGCCAGCCCCGTCCCACCCCGGCCAGCCTCGCCGGGATCCCGGCACCACCGTGACCGCGTGTCGCGGGCCACGGCGAGGGTCGTTTCCCGCGTGTACGCCTGACGTACGTACAGAGGGCGCACAGCCGAGCACGAATGCCGGACCTCTGAGCGGCACGCCAGGCCGCGTCGGCGCGTAGGTGGCGGTCGTACGCTTCGCGGCATGTCGGCCGACGAGGCAGCCCCGGACGCCACGGGCGCCGCTCTGACAGCGGCGGAGCGGGAGCCGGTGGACCCTGCGGGCTCGGCAGCCCGGACGGCAACGGCCGAACCGACGAGGTCGGGCGAACGACCCGTCGGAACCCCCCGACCCGGTCGGCGGGCGATGTCCCGCCGGCTGACCGCCGAGATCTGGATCGTGCTCGGGTTGTCCCTCGGCCGCTCCGCGGTGTACGCGGTGGTGAGCCTGGTCGCCAGCCTGACCGCAGGCCCGCCACTGGCGTCCCAGAGCACCGCGCTGAACCAGAGCCAGTCGCCACGGCCGCTCCTGGACCTGACCTACCAGCTCCTGTCCATCGCGTTCGCCCTGGTCCCCGTCGCGCTCGCCCTGTACCTGCTCTCGGCCAACGGCCGCTCGGCGGTGCGCCGCCTCGGCCTGGACGCGCGGCGCCCGTGGCAGGACCTGGCCGTCGGCATGGGGCTCGCGGCGGTGATCGGCATCCCGGGACTGGGCCTGTACGCCGCCGGACGGGCGCTCGGCATCACCGTGCAGGTGCAGGCCAGCGCTCTGAACCCGGTGTGGTGGACGGTGCCGGTGCTGGTGCTGTCCGCCGTGCAGAACGCGCTGCTCGAGGAGGTCGTGGCGGTCGGCTACCTCTGGGAACGGCTGCGCGAGCTGCGCTGGCGCCGTCCGGCGGTGGTGGCCGCGAGCGCCCTGCTGCGTGGCTCGTACCACCTGTACCAGGGCTGGGGAGCGTTCGTCGGCAACGCCGTGATGGGAGTGGTGTTCGCCGAGTACTACCGACGACGACGGCGCGTGATGCCCCTGGTGGTCGCCCACGCGGTCATGGACATGGTGGTGTTCATCGGCTACGCGCTGATTCCCGCCCACTGGCGCACGTCCCTCGGCCTGTCCTGACCGCCGGGCACCCCCGACGCCGTCCGGCTCGCGCAGCCGGGCTCCCCGACCGCCCGTCCTGATCAGGGGCCGCTGCCTAGACTCGCCCGCATGACCGCCTCGTCCTCCGGGCCCAGCGCCCCTGCGGACGACTCGGCCCTGCCCGAGCACCAGGGCCGGCCGGACGGCACGGCTTCGCCGCAAGCCAAGCCCCCGCGCACGCCCCAGCCGCACGACGACGCGACGTCGGACGCCGACCCCCACGAGCAGCCGACCCTTCGTCTGCACACGGCCGTGCCGCCGCCTCCGGTCGAGGTGCTCGACGTGCCGGCCGCGCGCGTGCAGCACCCCAGCGACCTGCTCGGCGTGGTGCTCGGGCTGCTGGGCGTGGCGCTGGTGATGGTGCTCGCGTCCTTCGCCCAGAACACGACGTCCGGCGTCGCCCAGGACGTGCAGGGCTTCGCGACCCTGCTGCGCCGCATCCTGTTCGTCCCGGTGAACGCCCTCGTCAGCCTCATCAGCCTCGCGGTGCCGCTGGTGGTGCTCGGCGAGCAGGCGCTGCGCCGTCGGGGCCGGTTGCTGCTCGAGACGATGATCGGCGCCGGTGCCGCGCTGGCCGTGAACGCCGGTGTGCACTGGCTGATCAGCTCCCTCGCGCCGACCGACCTGGCGCAGACCCTGTCCATCTGGACGGCTGGGGCCTGGCAGCTGACGCTGCCGGCCTACGCCGCGCTGCTGGCCGGTGCGCTGACCGTGGCGGGGTCGCGCGTCAGCACCTCGGTCCGGTGGGGGTGGAACGCCCTGTGGGTGGCCGTCGGCATCACCCTCATCACCGCGCAGGTGTCGCTTCCCGGCGTGGCGGTGTCGGTGCTGCTGGGCCGCGTGATCGGCATGGCCGTCCGGTACCTGTCCGGGGTGGCGCCGCAGCGGGCCTACGGCGACGACCTCGCGGTCGGTGTGCGCCGGGCCGGGTACACGCCGCGGCGGCTGGTGCGGGTGCCGGACCAGGAGACCGCCGCGGCACCGCACCGCGACCGGTACCCGCCGCTGCCCGATCCCGACCCGGCCTCCGCCGCGCTGGCCCGCTCGTCCGGCACCCGCGTGTACCGCGTGGAGACCGCGTACGACGAGGTGCTCGACCTGGTGGTCCTCGACCGCGACCGCCAGGTGGTCGGCTCGTTGGCCCGCCTGTGGCGCAGCCTGCGGTTGCGCGGTCTCGAGGGCCGGTCGGTGGTGTCCCTGCGCCAGGCCGCCGAGCGCGCCGCCCTGCTCTCCTACGCCGCCGAGGCCGCCGGTGTGGACACCCCCGGCCTGCTGCGGATCGGCGAGAACGCCGACTCGATGCTGCTGCTGCTGGACCACCCGCACGGCGCCGTCCCGCTGACCGACCTGCCGGACGCCCGGCTGACCGACGACCTCCTGCGGGCCGTGTGGGCCCAGCTGCGCCGGGCGCACCTGGCCGGCATCGCCCACCGTGCCGTGACCAGCGACAACATCGTCGTCGGCCCCGTCTCGCACGGTGTCCCGCGGGTGTGGCTCACCGGCTGGGAGCAGGGCGACGTCGCGTCGTCCGAGCTGGCCCGACGGATGGACCTGATGCAGGTGCTGGCGCTGCTGGCCCTGCGGGTGGGCGCCGAGCGCGCCGTCCGGTCGGCGGCGGATGCGCTGGACGCCGCCGACGTGGCCGCCATCGGTCCGCTGCTGCAGACCATCGCGCTGCCGCGGCAGACGCGCGAGGCGATGCGCGCGCACAAGGAGGTGCTGACGGAGGTCCGCGAGGCGCTGGTCGCCCGGCTGCCCCAGGCGGACGTCGAACCGCAGCAGCTGGTGCGGTTCGGCGCCCGCACGCTGCTGACGATCATCGTCACGGTGGTGGCGGTGTTCGTGGTGCTCACCACGATCAACGTGAACGAGATCGCGGCGGCCCTGCGCGCCAGCGACTGGCGGTACTCGGTCCTGGCCTATGCGCTCGGCCTGATGACGCTGCTCGGCGGAGCGCTGGCGCTGGTCGCGTTCAGCCCCGTCAAGGTGCCGCTGTGGCGAGCCACCCTGGTGCAGACGGCCGGCACGTTCGTCGCCCTCGCGGCGCCCGCCGGCATCGGCCCTGCGGCGCTCAACCTGCGCACGCTGACCAAGCGCGGCGTCTCGGCGACCCTCGCGGCGGCCACCGTCGCGCTGGTGCAGGTGACCCAGTTCGTCGTCACCGTGCTGCTGCTGCTGGTGCTCTCCCTGCTCTCCGGCACGCAGCAGCAGTCGGCGCTGCCCGTCTCCCCTGTGGTGCTTGCCGCCGTCGCCGTCGCCGCCGGCCTGGTGGCCGCCGCGCTGCTGGTGCCGCGCGTGCGGCAGTGGGCGCTGGCGAAGGCGATGCCGACGCTGCGGCAGACGTGGCCGCGGTTCATCCAGGTGATCGGCCAGCCGACGCGCCTGGGCCTCGGTCTGCTGGGCAGCACCGTGATGACGATGGGCTACGTGCTCGCGTTCGACGCGAGCCTCGCGGCGCTGGGCCAGAACGCCAGCCTGGTCAAGGTGGCGATCGTGTACCTCGCGGGTACGACGGCGGGCTCCCTGGTGCCGACGCCGGGCGGTGTCGGCACGGTCGAGGCCGCGCTGACGGCCAGCCTCGGCGCCGTCGTCGGGCTCAACCCCGGTGTCGCCCTGTCCGTCGCGGTGCTGTTCCGCGTGCTCACGTACTGGCTGCGCATCCCGCTGGGCTGGGTGGCCATGCGGCGGCTGCAGAACCTCGGCGAGCTCTAGTCATCTCCCGGCGTGCGGCAACGACGATGTCGCAGCGCGCCGACGGCGCACGGTGATGCTCAGGCGGTGGTCCTCAGGCGGCGAGGTCCTGGTGGGGAATCACTGTCCCCGCGCCGATCCTGGCCGCTACGCCAGCCCACGACTGCACACGCGCGATGGGTGTAGAGAGGGGCTGGAGGGGCGGGTTGACCGGTTCTGCTGCCGATCCTCGCTGCTCCATGTGACCGTCCTGCCTGTTCGGTAGCCCGGCTGACCTCGAGGGTCCCGTGGCTTTGCGTCCCCCCCTTGCGGAGGGTTTGCCGATTCGCTGACAGACCAGACAGTAGATGATGACAAGGACCGCCGGAAGGCCTTCACACTCCTCAATTCGGGCACTTGGTGCTTTTTCACCCGCAGGACGTCGGTCCTGGTGGGAGAGCCGATCGGGCGTGCAAGGACACGTCGGGCAGCATTGTGACGGCGAGTCGTCACAATCCGACCGCCTCCGGCCTGTCGTCTCCCAGGAGATTGGTGACAGTTCTGCATCAGGACATCGGTGACGGTTCTGGTGGTCTTGGGGGTGACGCTTCTGCCCTGAGGGTGGGCGGATGGTTGCCAGTGAACCCATTGATCCCCGTGTCCGTCTCGCGATCGCCCAGTGGCCGGTCGACGCGCCCAGGGGTGCGGTCTCGACGTTCTGTGTCGAGCACGGCATCTCGCGCAAGTCGTTCTACGAGCTGCGCAAGCGCGGCGAGATCCAGGGGCCCGCGGCGGTGCTCGAGCCGCGGTCTCGGCGTCCGAAGTCGAGTCCGTCGAGGCTGACCGACGAGGTCAAGTCGCAGGCGATCGGGGTGCGGGCTGCGCTGGAGGCTTCCGGACTGGATCACGGGCCGATCAGCGTGCACGACAAGATGCGTGTGATGGGCCTGGACCCGGTGCCGTCCACGGCGTCGCTGGCCCGGATCTTCCGTGAAGCCGGGGTCGCGCGGGTGGAGCCGAAGAAGAAGCCGAGGGCGGCCTATCGCCGTTTCGTGTATCCCGCACCCAACGCGTGCTGGCAGCTGGACGCGACCGAGTACGTGCTCACCGGTGGGCGTAAGTGCGTGATCTTCCAGCTCATCGACGATCACTCCCGCTTCGCCGTCGCGTCCCATGTCGCGTGGGGCGAGACCGCGGATGCTGCGATCGCCGTGGTGGACAAGGCCATCGCCGCCCACGGGGTGCCTCAACGCCTGCTCTCGGACAACGGGGTCGCGCTGAACCCGTCCCGACGCGGGTATGTCGGTCAGCTCGTCGCGCACGTGTCCGCGCTCGGGGTGGAGGCGATCACCGGCAAGCCCTACAAGCCGACCACGCAGGGCGGTCGGGCTTGGGGCGGGGCGCGTCGACCGTGGGGGTCGCTTCCCAGGCCGTCAGCGGCGTGATGCGGCCCGGTAGCCCTGGTGGGGCCGTTCGGTGTTGTAGATGCGGTCGAACTCATCGACCTGGGCCTGCAGCTCGGCCAGCGTGCCGGCCATCGGCTGCTTGTCGGCCCCGGCCGCGACACGAGCACGCGCACGCACCCTCACGAAGCCCGCAGACGCTCGGCGAGGACACCCGCGTGACGCGGCTACGCCCCAACGGCGCCATCCGCCTACGCAAGGTCACCTACATGGTCGACGGCCAACGCGCCGGCGAGGAAGTCCTCGTCGTTCAGGACGGCGACAAGATCCTGATCACCGACCTGCAGGGCACCATCCTCATCGAGCACACCCGCCCGGCGCCCGGCATCAGCTACGTCGGCAACGGTCGGCCCCGCGGCCGACGACCCAAGACCCCCCAACCGTCACCGATGTCCTGACACACCAACCGTCACCAAAGTCCTGATGCAGAACTGTCACCGATGTCCTGAGACATCACACCGACCGCCTCCGGCCTCCTTGTGACGACGGCCCGCGGAGCGCGTGACCGACCGTCCGGGAACAGCACGACGCCCCGGCGCCGACGTCGGTGCCGGGGCGTGCTGCGGCAATCAGGACAGCTTGTCCTTCAGGCGGTCGCCCTCCTGCTTGAGCTCGCCCACCGCCTCGTCCTTCTTGCCCTCGGCCTCGAGGCGCTCGTTGTCGGTGGCGCGCCCGACGCCCTGCTCGGCCTTGCCCTTGGCCTCTTCGGCCTGGTGACGGATCTTGTCGTCAAGTCCCATCGGCTGCTCCTTCTCGTTGCTGCCGCCCTGCGACGGCCGACCCCGTCGACGCTAGGTCGGGTTCGACGCACCCGCATCCGGAGCGGCGGGCGGCCGCAGCCCGGCCGGGCCCGCGTTGCCCGGTGCAGGGTCGACGGCCGGAGCAGCGCCGCCCTCGTCGCGCAGCCTGGGCTCCGTGCGCCGCGCCGGCACCAGTCCGGACTTGTCGGCGTAGAAGCGCCGGACGCGGTCCATGTCCGCCGGCACGTCCCCGGTGAGCCGCAGGGTCGGGCCCAGGCCGGTGGTCATGGTGGTGCGGTCGACGTAACCGAGGGTGACGGGCAGGTCCACGGCGCGGGCGATCCGGTAGAACCCCGACTTCCAGCCGTTGCCGGAGCGCGTGCCCTCGGGCGTCACGACCAGGTAGAACCGCTCACCGGCCCGCAACCGCGCCACCACGGCGTCGACCAGGCCGGTGGGGTCCCGCCGGTCCACAGGGATGCCACCGAGAGCGCGCATCAGCGGACCGGCAGCCCCCCGGAACAGGGTGTGCTTGCCGAGCCAGCGCAGGGGCAGACCGGCCTCCCAGCCGATCGCGAGCATCAGCACGAAGTCCCAGTTGGACGTGTGCGGGGCACCGATCAGCACGCCGGTCCCGTCCACGGGCACCCGCTCCGTCACCAGCCGCCACCGGCTCACCAGCCAGAACGTCCGGGCGGCCGCCCGGCGCACCCGCGTGCCCAGGGTCTGC
>NCKG01000263.1:0-2841 GCA_002279095.1 Cellulomonas sp. 14-74-6 | reverse complement strand
GACTACGTCGCGTGGCTCGACGACCGCAAGTGGGCGTACGTCCGCCTCGAGGGCCGCGCGTTCGGCGAGGTGCCCCTGAACCTCGAGTACAAGCTCGAGGTGTGGGACTCCCCGAACTCGGCCGGCATCATCATCGACGCGATCCGTGCGGCGAAGATCGCCAAGGACCGTGGGATCGGTGGCCCGATCCTGTCCGCGGCGACCTACCTGATGAAGTCCCCGCCGGTCCAGATGGAGGACACCGCCGGGCGCGCTGCGCTCGAGGCGTTCATCCGCGGCGAGAACGAGCGCTGACCAGAGCCTTCGTGCTCTGAGCCGACGCCGGAAGGGCCCCGCACCCGAGAGGGTCGCGGGGCCCTTCTGCGTCCGCAACCACAGGACTAGCGTCGATGGTGATGGGGCGCGAACCCCGCCCCACCACGGGTCTTCGGGCACGGGGGGTGCAACGGTGAACCTCTTCGCGGACCGCATCGAGGCCGGTCGTGAGCTGGCCCGGCTCCTGGAGCGCCTGCGCGGCCAGGACGTGGTGGTGCTGGGGCTGCCGCGGGGTGGCGTTCCCGTGGCGTACGAGGTGGCGCAGACGCTGGGTGCGCCGCTCGACGTCGTCGTCGTGCGCAAGCTGGGCGTGCCGTACCAGCCGGAGCTCGCCATGGGCGCCATCGGCGAAGGCGGCGCACGTGTCGTCGACCGTGCGGTGCTGGCCACGCTGGGCGTGTCGGAGGACGACCTCGCCGAGGTGGAGCGGCAGGAGCGGATCGAGCTCGACGCGCGGGTCGCCCTGCTCCGCAGCGGGCGCCCACGGGTGGACCTCGCGGGGCGGGTGGCGGTGATCGTCGACGACGGCATCGCCACCGGGTCCACCATGCGGGTGGCGTGCCAGGTCGCACGCACGCTCGGCGCCGCGCGGATCGTCGCCGCGGTGCCGGTGGCGCCGGTCGAGGCGCTCCGGGAGCTGCCGGAGGCCGACGAGGTCGTGTGCGTCGCGGCACCGCAGGCGTTCCGCGCGGTCGGCTCGCACTACCGGGACTTCTCGCCGACCACCGACGAGGAGGTCGTCGTCCTGCTCGACGCCGCTGCCGCGCGGCCGCTTCCCGTGCGCACGAGGGACTGCGGGCTGGACGCGGACGTCGACGTCGAGATCCCTGTCGGCTCCGTCACGGTGGGCGCCCACCTGTACCTGCCGGAGCCGGCGCGCGGCGTCGTGGTGTTCGCGCACGGGAGCGGCAGCAGCCGGCACAGCCCGCGCAACCGGTTCGTGGCGGACGTGCTGCGACGCGCCGGTCTGGGCACCCTGCTGCTGGACCTGCTCGGCGCCGAGGAGGAGCTGGACCGGTCCAACGTGTTCGACATCGGGCTGCTCGCCGGCCGGCTCCTGGCTGCGACCCGCTGGCTGCGCGCCCGTCCCGACGCTGCGGGCTGCCGCGTCGGCTACTTCGGGGCGAGCACGGGCGCCGGTGCTGCGCTGTGGGCCGCCGCGGAGCCGGGGTCGGACATCGCGGCGGTCGTCTCGCGCGGGGGCCGACCGGACCTCGCCCGCGCGCGGCTCGCGGCGGTCCGCGCGCCGACGCTGCTCGTCGTGGGCGGCGCGGACACGACCGTCCTCGGGCTCAACCGCGAGGCGCTGGACCTGATGCGCTGCCCGCGCGAGCTGGCCGTGGTCCGCGGGGCGACGCACCTGTTCGAGGAGCCCGGCGCGCTCGCCGAGGCCGCCGGCCTGGCGCGGGACTGGTTCGTCGACCACCTTCTCGGAGCTGACGCCGTTGCTCCGGAGGACCCCGTCATGTCCGGGTACCGGCAGTCGTGACGAAACCGGCGTCACGCTCGTGGTTCCGGCTCCGCCGAGCGGGTGAGGTCGGCGCCCCGGCGTGGCACCCGAGAAACCTGCGCTTAGCCTGAGTCCGTGCAGGTGACCGAGGATCTTCGACGGCTGTGGCCACTGGTGGGGTTCCGGCGGCTGTTCACCGTGCGCCTGGTCAGCCAGTGGGCGGACGGCATGTTCCAGGTGGGCCTGGCGACGCTGTTCTTCTTCTCGCCCGAGACGGCCAGCACCGCCACCGGGGTCGCAGCGGCGTTCGCGGTGCTGCTGCTGCCGTTCACCGTCGTCGGCCCGTGGGCCGGGGTGCTGCTGGACCGGTGGCGGCGTCGGCAGGTGCTGCTGTACGGGAACCTGGTGCGGGTGCTGCTGACCGCCGCGATCGCCCTGGTCATGGTGCTGCACGGCGTGGGCCCACTGGTCTACGTGCTGGCACTGGTGACCCTGTCGGTGAACCGGTTCCTGCTCGCGGCGCTGTCGGCGTCGCTGCCCAAGGTCGTCGACGGTCCCCTGCTGCTCACCGCCAACTCGCTGACGCCGACGCTCGGTGCCGCGTCGGCGGGCATCGGCGCGCTGCTGGGGTTCGTGCTGGGCCGCCTGATGCCCGCAGGCCGGGAGCGCGACGCGATCGCCCTGGTGGTGGCCGCCGCGGCGATGGGCGCGGCGTCAGCTCTCGCGGCCCGCATCAGTCGCGAGCAGCTGGGACCTGACGAGCCGGTGGTGATGCCGGTACGGCGCGCGCTGGGCGTGGTGGCGCGCGAGCTCGGCGCCGGTGCGCGGTACCTGGTGGCGCGCCGGACCCCGGCCGAGGCGCTCGGCATCATGGCGTGGCAACGGTTCTGCTACGGCGTGGTCTTCATGGCGAGCATCCTCATCTCGCGCAACCTGCTGAGCTCGCCGTCGGACGTCGACGCCGGGCTGCGCACCTTCGCCACCGTGCTCGCGGCGACCGGCATCGGCTTCGCGCTCGCCGTCGTGGTGACCCCGGTGCTCAGCCCGCGGCTGGGGCCGCAGCGGTGGATCGTCGT
>NCKG01000014.1:0-16761 GCA_002279095.1 Cellulomonas sp. 14-74-6 | reverse complement strand
GCTCCGTGGGGGTCCCCACGGAGCTGGTCGTCGACCACGTGGCCGTAGGTGGCCGGGCCGTAGCCGAGCGTGCCGACGAGACCGCGTGCGTAGGGGTCCACCAGCAGCTTCGCCGGGTTGTAGCGCAGGCCGTAGGAGGGTTCCCACGGCCCGTGGGCGCGGAAGCCGTACCGCTGACCGGGCTGCACGCCGGGGACGTGGGCGCTGAAGACGCCCAGCGAAGGACCGTCGAGCCGGACGCGGCGCTCCGCGCCCTCGTCGAGCAGGCACAGGTCGACCGCATCGGCGTGCGGGGCCAGCACGGCGACGTCGATGCCGTCGTCGACGACGTGCACGCCGAGGCGTGGCGGTCGTCGGGACGCGGAGCTCACGCGACCCATTGTCACCGCCCACCGGCGGGAGCCCGCACACGCCTCGCCTGGGACCGTCGGTCCTTGCGGCATGCGACGAGCGGCGGACGGCTGGGGACCCCGCCGGGGACGCCGGGTAACGTTCCGCGCGTGAGGATCCTCGTCGCCGTGAAGCACGTGCCGGACATCCAGTCCGAGCGTTCCCTCGGACCCGATGGCCGGATGGTCCGCGACGGCGGTGACGGGACGTTGAACGAGCTGGACGAGAACGCCGTCGAGGCCGCGCTCACCCTGGTCGAGGAGGCGGAGGACGGCGAGGTGGTCGTGCTGACCGTCGGTCCGGACGACGCCGTCGACGCCGTGCGCCGCGGGCTGCAGATGGGAGCCGACGAGGCCGTCCACGTCGTCGACGACGCGATCGCCGGCTCGGACGCCGTCGGCACGGCCCGGGTGCTGGCGGCCGCGGTGCGCCGGCTGTCCGAGCAGCAGCCGGTGGACCTGGTGCTCACCGGCATGGCAGCCCTCGACAGCCTGACGTCCCTGGTGCCGACCGTCCTGGCCGACCTGCTGGAGCTGCCGGCGCTGACCCTGGCGACCGAGGTGATGGTGGACGAGACGGCCGGCACGGTGACCGTCCGCCGCGAGCTGGACCATGCGGTCGAGCTGCTGCGCGCACCGCTGCCGGCCGTCGTCTCGGTGACCGACAGCGCCAACGAGCCGCGGTACCCCGGCTTCAAGGGCATCATGGCGGCCCGCAAGAAGTCCGTGACCACGTGGACGCTGGCCGATCTCGGTGTCGAGCCGGACCAGGTCGGTGGGGCAGGGGCGCGCACCGCGGTGGTCGCAGCCGCCGAACGGCCCGCCCGAGAGGACCGCGTCCTGGTGACCGACGGGGGCGACGCCGGCGTGCGCCTGGCGGCCTACCTCGTCGAGAACAAGCTCGTCTGACCCCGGACCCGAGGACCTGTGATGACTTCCCCCGTGCTCGTGCTGCTCGACCACGCCGCCGCCGGCGCGCTCCGACCCTCGGCGGCGGAGCTCGTGACGCTCGCCCGCCCGCTGGCCGGTGACGGCGGCGTGCTCGGCGCCTGGGTGGGTGACGGACCGGGCCCGGACGCGCTGGCCGTCCTCGCTGCCCACGGTGTCGCTGCCGTGCACGTGGTGCGCCCGGACGCCGATCCCGCGCTGAGCGCCGTCACCGCGGAGGCGGTGACCGCCGTGCTGGGTGCGAGCGGGGCGGGACTGGTGCTGATCCCCTCGACGTTCGAGGGCAAGGAGGTCGCCGCCCACCTGGCCGCGTCCACCGGCGCCGGCGTGGTGACGGACGCGGATGGGCTGCAGCTGCAGGACGGCGTGCCGGTGGCGAGCAAGACCGTGCTCGCGGGGACCTGGACCACCCGGTGCTCCGTGGTCGGGGCGCCCGCCGTGGTGACGGTGAAGGCCAACGCCGTTCCCGCCGAGCCGGTCGACGTCCCGACGGAGCCCGTCGTGGTCGAGCACGAGCTGGCGGTGAGCCCCGCGGCACGGCGGGTCGAGCTGGTGGAGCGCACCGAGCGGGCACCGTCCGACCGGCCCGACCTCTCCGGTGCGCAGGTGGTCGTGGTCGGTGGGCGCGGGACCGAGGGTGACTTCGGCCCCATCGAGGAGCTCGCGGACCTGCTCGGTGCGGCCGTCGGTGCCACCCGGGTGGCGACGGACGAGGGCTGGATCGCCAAGGAGGCGCAGATCGGGCAGACCGGCGTCACCGTGACGCCGCGGCTCTACATCGGCGCCGGGGTGTCCGGTGCGGTGCACCACCGCGGCGGCATGCAGGCCGCCGGCACGATCGTGGCGGTGAACTCCGACCCGGACGCGCCGATCTTCGAGATCGCCGACTTCGGCGTCGTCGGAGACCTGTTCACCGTGCTTCCGCAGGCGACCGCGGAGCTTCGTCGGCTGCTCGGCTGACCGTCCGCCGTCGAGGTACGACGGCCGCCGAGGGCCGCGGGCGTGCGGGTCAGGACAGGTCGCGCAGCCAGCGCAGCGTCGCCTCACCCTGGGCGGCCTGGAACGGCCGGAGGTTCGGCACGCCGGCCGGCGCCGGCTGCAGCGACCCCCACACGAGGTACCCGGCCAGACCGGCCAGCCCGGCGCGCAGGTCGTCGCGGCTGACACCGTCCGACACTGCCCGCGACGCGAAGATGCTGGCCGGGTCGCCGCCGCCCTGCAGCTCCACGGACGGCAGCATGAACGCCAGGTCCAGCCAGGGGGCCCCGACGCTGGCGTGGGGCCAGTCGATCAGCCACACGCGGTGGTGGTCGTCGATCATCACGTTGTCCGCGCGAAGGTCGCCGTGCACCAGGCCGTCACCGGCGAGGACGCCGGGCGCGTCCTGCTCCCAGCGCACCAGGTCGTCGAGGTGCTCCAGAGCCCACAGCGCGACCGGTCCCTGCTCGGCGAGGGTCGCACGGTCCGCGGACGGTCCGTGGAACAGACGACGCCAGCCGGTCAGGTCCTCCGCCAGCAGGTCGTCGGTACGGGGCAGGCCGTGGCCTGGTAGCGGCTCGGCGTCCGCGAGCGCGTCCACCGCGTCGAGCACCGCGGCGAGGTCGGTGGGCCGCCAGGGCATCTCCGGCGAGCGTCCGTGCACGGACTCGAAGCCGAGCAGCAGCCAGCCGTCCTCCTCGCCGGACCACAGCAGCCGGGGCGCGGGCACCTCAGGGGGCAGCGCCGAGGCCACGACGATCTCGCGGCGCGCCAGCTCGACGGAGGAGGGGTTGATCTCCGCGGAGACGGCCTTGACGAAGACGTCGCCCCCGTCCGCCAGCTCCAGCACCGCGACGAAGCCGGGGGAGAAGCCCTCCGTCGCCGTGATCTCCGCCGTCACCTGCGAGCCGGCAAGGGTGCTGATCGCCCGACGCACGCGGGTCGGCAGGTCGCGCCAGTCGAGCCGCTGACCGCTGAACGCAAGCGGCAGGGCGATGGCGTCGTCGGCACCCACGGAGGTCATACTGCCAGCCCGTCCTGTCCAGGTGGCGGTTCGTCCATCCACCGGTTCGTAGACTCGCACGGTGAGCGTCTACCTCGACCACGCGGCCACCACGCCGATGCTCCCGGCGGCCGTCGAGACGCTCACCGCCGGGTTGGCCCGCACGGGCAACCCGTCGTCGCTGCACGCGTCCGGCCGTGCCGCCCGGCGCACGGTCGAGGAGGGCCGTGAGCGGCTCGCAGCCGCACTGCGCGCCAGGCCGAGCGAGGTCGTCCTCACCTCCGGGGGCACGGAGGCCGACAACCTCGCGGTGAAGGGCCTGTTCTGGGCGCGGCGCACCGCCGACCCGGACCGCCGCCGGCTGCTGGTGTCCAGCGTGGAGCACCACGCGGTGCTCGACCCGGCGTTCTGGATGGCGGAGCACGCGGGCGCCGAGGTGGTGCTGCTGCCGGTCGACCGGGACGGCGTGGTGGACACGGCGGCGCTCGCGGCCGAGCTGGCCGAGCACGGCTCCCGGACGGCTCTCGTGTCGGTGATGTGGGCCAACAACGAGGTCGGTGCGCTGCAGCCGGTCGACGACGTGGTGGCGCTGGCGCACCGTTACGGCGTTCCCGTGCACGCCGACGCCGTGCAGGCCGTGGGTCAGGTGCCCGTCGACTTCGCCGGCTCGGGGCTCGACGCGATGACCGTCACCGGGCACAAGCTGGGTGGGCCGGGCGGCATCGGTGCGCTGCTCGCCCGGCGCGGCCTCGACCTGACGCCGGTGCTGCACGGCGGTGGCCAGGAGCGGGGCGTGCGGTCCGGCACGCTGCACGCTGCGCTGGTGGCCTCGTTCGCGGTCGCGGCGCAGGAGGCCGTCGCGACGATGCCGGAGCTCGCTGGACGCGTCTGTGCGCTGCGCGACCGGTTGGTCGCCGGTGTGCTCGAGCGTGTGGAGGGGGCACGGCTGCGGGGACCGGCGGAGGCGTCGCGACGGCTGCCCGCGAACGCCCACTTCACCTTCGACGGGTGCGAGGGCGACTCGCTGCTGTACCTGCTCGACTCGGCGGGGATCGAGGCGTCCACGGGCTCGGCGTGCCAGGCCGGTGTGCCGCAGCCGAGCCACGTGCTGCTGGCGATGGGCCTGACGGAGGACGAGGCCCGCGGCGCGCTGCGGTTCAGCCTGGGCCACACGAGCACGGAGGAGGACGTCGACGCCGTGCTCGAGGCGCTGCCGGCGGCGGTGGACCGTGCCCGGGCGGCCGGCCGCGCGCTACGTGCGGCGGTGCCGGCCTGATGCGGGTGCTGGCTGCCCTCTCCGGAGGGGTCGACTCGGCGGTGGCCGCCGCCCGCGCCGTGGATGCCGGGCACGAGGTGGTCGGCGTCCACATGGCGTTGTCCCGCAACCGCGACCAGCTGCGCACCGGCTCGCGCGGCTGCTGCTCTATCGAGGACGCCGGTGACGCCCGCCGCGCCGCCGACGTGCTGGGCATCCCGTTCTACGTGTGGGACCTGTCGGCCCAGTTCGAGCAGACCGTCGTCGCGGACTTCCTCTCCGAGTACCAGGCAGGACGGACCCCGAACCCGTGCGTGCGGTGCAACGAGCACGTGAAGTTCTCGGCGCTGCTGGACAAGGGGGTGGCGCTCGGGTTCGACGCGGTGTGCACCGGGCACTACGCGCGCATCGTCGACGGGCCGGACGGCCGCGAGCTGCACCGGGCGCACGACGTGGCCAAGGACCAGTCGTACGTGCTGGCCGTGATGGGACCGGAGCGGCTGGCGCGGGCGATGTTCCCGCTCGGCGACGTCGTCTCCAAGGAGCAGACGCGGTCCGAGGCGGCGCGGCGCGGGCTGTCCGTGTCGGCGAAGCCGGACTCGTACGACATCTGCTTCGTGGCCGACGGGGACACCCAGGGCTTCCTGCGGGACCGGCTCGGCTCGCGCCCCGGTGACGTGGTGGACGAGGACGGGGCCGTGGTCGGGTCGCACGACGGGGCGTACGCCTACACCGTCGGGCAGCGGCGAGGGCTCCGCCTGGGGCGGCCCGCCGCGGACGGCCGACCCCGGTACGTGCTCGCGGTGGAGCCGGTGCGCAACCGCGTGGTGGTGGGACCGGCGGCGGCGCTCGCGGTGCGGGAGGTCCGTGGCGACCGGCCGGTGTGGTTCGGTGCGGCGCCCACGGTCGGGTCGGCGTGCGAGGTTCAGGTCCGGGCGCACGGCGCACCGGTGCGCGCGCGGTTGCGGCGGGCCGACGACGCGGTGGACGTGGTGCTCGACGAGGCGGAGGTGCTCCGCGGCGTGGCCCCGGGGCAGTCGCTGGTGCTCTACTCCGGCACGCGTGTGCTGGGTCAGGCGACCGTGACCGGGACGGCCGGGCCGGTGGCCGCCTCCCGACCGGTGACCACCGCGACAGGTGTCGAGTGATCGGCGTCACGGGTGCCGGACCCTGGCCGGGGACGGATCCCCTGGAGGCACAGAAGGCGGTGCTCGGTGAGCTCGGGTCGCCGCCTGAGGGCGTCATCGGACTGCCGTTCGCAGTGGTGCTCGCGGCGCGGGGCCCCTGGTCGGACCTCGTCGGACGGGCACTCGGGCTGCTGGTCGACCTCCCGGTCGAGCTCGGCCCGCACGGGTGGCGGCTGACGGGCCGTCCCGGCACCGACGTGACCCGCGCCCGTGCGTTCCTCCGCGACGACCTCGACGTTCTCGCGGTGGCCGCGCACGGGTGGACCGGACCTCTCGTCGTCCCGGTCGCCGGTCCCGTGACCGCGGCGGCGACGGCTGACCTGGCGCGTGGTGAGCGGGTGCTCAGCGACCCCGGCGCCCTGCGTGACGTGGCGGACTCCCTCGCCGCGGGGCTCGCGGACCACCTCGCCGCCGTGGTCCGTGCCGTCCCTGGGGCTCAGCCCCACGTGCTGCTTCACGAACCGCTGCTCGCTGCGGCCGTCGAGGCGAAGGTGGCCACCTTCTCCGGGCGCGCGACGCTGCGCGCCGTTCCCGTGCAGGTGGCAGGTGAGCGGCTCGCCACCGTGGTGGCGGGTGCCCGGGCAGCCGGAGCCGCAGGTGTCGCCGTGCATGCCGGAACGTCGCTGGTGGGGCTGGCCGCGGTGACGGCCGCGGGGGCCGATGCAGTGGCCGTGCAGGTGGCGGGCATCGACGCCAGCGGCTGGGAGCAGCTCGCCGGTGCGGTCGAGGCGGGCACGGCGTTGTGGGCGCAGCTCGCACCCGTGCCACGGGCGCCCGGTTCGTCGGGGGACGTCCTTGCCCACGCCGACCAGCTGATGCGGCCGTGGTCGCGGGTGGGTCTCCGCCTCGCCGACCTCGACCGGGTGGTGCTGGTGACCGGCGGCGGGAGCGATCCGGCGGCCGCGCGGACGGCGCTCGCCGACACGATGCACGCGGCGAGCGTGGTGGCGGAGCGCGCGTCGGGATAGCCGTTCGGACGGATGGGTGGCTCGTCGGGTCCGGCTCGCGCTTGCGGGCGGGCTGGGCCGGACGGAAGCAGGGCGTGCGGGTGGCATGCTCGTCCACCGTGGTCGGTGACCGGGAGGCGGCAGTGGCGGGCGGACGCAGGCGTGGCGGGCGGCGGGCGCTGCCGCTGTTCGTCGCGTCAGGGCTCGGCGCCGCGGGCCTGATCACGCTCGTCGTGCTGTACCTGACGGTGTGGACGGCGACGCTCCAGGCGTCCGCCGCCGGGACGTCACCCTGCCTCGACGCGTACACGTCCCGCCGACCCGGGGCGCACGTGCAGTACGCGGTGGCACCGCCGGCGGCCCTCTGCTGGTGGCAGCCGGACGGTGCGGGGTCGACGCAGCGGGTCGAGGTGGCGACCACCGACGCCCGGCTCTTCTGGGCCGGCGCCGTCGTGGGCGTCGGCGGGTTGGCCGTGGCGCTCTGGCGCGGGGTGCCGGTGCTGCGTCGGCTCTGACGTCGCGACTGCGCCCGACGCGAGCCGGAGACCAGGCGTCCGGCGGCGCCGTCGTGGGCGGCGGCTGTCGGTGGTGCGGACGATGATGTGCTGCGTGAGCGAGGCGATGCAGACCCCGGCCCGGACCGCTGTGCCGGAGACGCCCGACGACGGTGCGCAGAGCGTCGACGGAGCTGGGCAGCGCGAGGTGCGGGCCGACGTGCGGCACCGGTGGACCGCCCTGGCCGAGCAGGTCCGGTCGGACCAGTTCGCGTACTACGTGCTCGACGCGCCGTCGTCGTCCGACGCCGAGTACGACGAGCGCCTGCGGGCGCTGGCCGCGCTGGAGGACGAGTTCCCCGGCCTCCGGACACCGGACTCGCCCACCCAGCAGGTGGGCGGCACGTTCTCGACGGAGTTCGCCGCCGTGCAGCACGCCGAGCGGATGCTGTCGCTGGACAACGTCTTCTCCCGCGAGGAGCTGGCCGCCTGGGCCGACCGCGTGCAGCGCGACGTGCCGGCCGGGGTGCCCCTGCACTGGTTGTGCGAGCTGAAGATCGACGGGCTCGCGATCGCGCTGCTGTACGAGCGCGGCCGGCTGGTGCGCGCCGCGACCCGAGGCGACGGGCGCACCGGGGAGGACGTCAGCCTCAACGTGCGGACCATCCCGACGATCCCGGCGGTGCTGGCCGGACCGCCGGAGTCGCACCCGGAGCGGATCGAGATCCGCGGCGAGGTGTTCCTGCCGGTCGAGGCCTTCGAACAGCTCAACGCCGCGCAGGTGGAAGCCGGGCGACCGCCCTTCGCCAACCCCCGCAACGCCGCCGCGGGGTCGCTGCGGCAGAAGGACCCCCGCGTGACCGCGTCGCGGCCGCTGCGGATGTACGCCCACGGCTTCGGCGCGCTGCGCTGGGGCCCCGGCGGAGGGGTCGGCGTCGACCGGCAGTCGCAGGTGTACGACCTGCTGGCCGGGTGGGGAGTGCCGGTGTCCTCCCACAGTCGCGTGGTCGGCTCGCTCGACGACGTGTGGGCGATGGTCGAGCACTACGGCGAGCACCGGCACGACGTGGAGCACCAGATCGACGGGATCGTCGTCAAGGTCGACGAGATCGCGCTGCAGCGCCAGCTCGGCAGCACCAGCCGGGCTCCGCGCTGGGCGATCGCCTACAAGTACCCGCCGGAGGAGGTGAACACCCGGCTGCTCGCCATCGAGGTCGGCATCGGCCGCACCGGCCGGGCGACCCCGTTCGCGGTGATGGAACCGGTGCTGGTGTCCGGCAGCACCGTGCGGCAGGCGACCCTGCACAACCAGGACGTGGTGCGTGCCAAGGGTGTGCGGATCGGCGACATGGTGGTGCTGCGCAAGGCGGGGGACGTGATCCCGGAGATCGTCGGCCCTGCACCCGCCGCCCCGGACGACACCGTGCCCCGCGTGGAGTGGCACATGCCGGCCGACTGCCCCGAGTGCGGCACCCCGCTTCGGCCGATGCGGGAGGGGGACGTCGACCTGCGCTGCCCGAACGCGCGGTCCTGCCCGGCCCAGGTGCGTGGCCGTCTCGAGCACATCGGGTCCCGCGGCAGCCTCGACATCGAGGCCCTCGGCGAGGTGACGGCGGCCGCGTTGACGCAGCCCGAGGTGCCGAGCACCCCGCCGGTCCCGACCGAGGCGTACCTGTTCGACCTGGTCGGCTACCCGGCCGACGCCTCCGCCGAGACGGTGCAGCACGTCCGGGCGGCCAGCCTGGAGCTGCTCGCCCAGGTCGAGGTGGTGGTCCGCGACCCCGAGACCGGGCTGCCGCGCGAGGATCCCGACGGGGCCGTGCGGCGGCGCGCACCCTTCCGGCGGCAGGCGAAGCACACGCCGGCCGCGCGACGAGCGGCGGCGGCGGACGGTCGCACGCTGCCGGAGTGGGAGCCGTCCGAGCAGGCCCGCAAGCTGCTCGACGAGCTGGACGCAGCCAAGACGAAGGAGCTGTGGCGCGTCCTCGTCGGGCTCAGCATCCGCAACGTCGGTCCGATCGCGGCGCACGCGCTCGCCTCCGAGCTCGGCTCGATGACGGCACTGCGCGAGCTGCTGGACGACCGGGAGGTGGCGCTGGCCCGGCTGTCCGACATCGAGGGCATCGGCCCCACGATCGCGGAGTCGATCGTCGACTGGTTCACCGGTCCGGAGTCGGGCTGGCACCGCGAGATCGTGGACCGGTGGGCGGCCGCCGGCGTCCGCATGCACGACGCGCGTGACGAGTCGACGCCGCGCACCCTCGAGGGCCTCACGGTCGTCGTCACGGGTTCGCTGGAGGGCTTCAGCCGCGAGGAGGCGAAGGAGGCGATCCTCACCCGCGGGGGCAAGGCCGCCGGCTCGGTGTCGAAGAGCACCGACTTCGTCGTCGTGGGGGAGAACGCGGGCTCCAAGGAGGCGAAGGCTCGCGAGCTCGGCCTGCGGATCCTCGACGAGGCGGGCTTCGTGGCGCTGCTCCGGCAGGGTCCGGACGGGGTGCCCGCGTGACCGGGGCGCCTGCTCCGCTCTCGGTCACCGTGCGCGTGGCGCGCGAGGACGACGAGCAGGCGGCCGGGGAGCTGACGGCGCAGGCCTACCAGGCGGACGGTCTGCTCCTCGATGCCGACCCGTATGCGGACGAGCTGCGCGACGCGCACCGCCGGGCCGTCGAGGCCCAGCTCCTGGTCGCGACGGTGCCGACGGGGGACGGTCGCGAGGCCGTGGTCGGGTCACTGACGCTCGCGCCGTACGGCTCGTCCTACGCCGAGGTGGCCGAGCCGGACGAGGTCGAGGTGCGCATGCTCGCCGTGGCGCCCGAGGCCCGACGGCGGGGCGTGGCAGAGGCCCTGATGCAGGCGGCACTACGGGAAGCCGTCGCCGGCGGCGCCCGTCGGGTGGTTCTGTCGATGCTCGACGCGGCCACGAGCGCGCGTCGTCTGTACGACCGGCTCGGTTTCGAGCCCCAGCCCGACCGGGACTGGGGCCACGGGGGCGTGCACCTGCGGGTGCACGCGTGGACGGCCCCCGAGCCGCCGGGCGCGCTCGTCGAGGCCGCGACCTGGAGCCCGGCACGTGTGGTGGATGTGGACGGCTGGCGGGTCGGGCTGTCCGCAGGGCTCACCCGCCGGGCGAACAGCGTCCTCGCGCTGGCGGCGCCGTCCGACCTGACGGAGGCGCTGGAGCGCGTCGAGGCGCTGTACCGCCAGGAGTCGTTGCCCGCGACGTTCCGCGTGGGGAGCGAGTCGCGCCCGTCGGACCTGGACCGGCTGCTCGAGGGTCGTGGCTACACGACGGTGACGACCACCGACGTCCTGGTGCGGGCGGCCCACGACCTGCCGCACGGCTCGGCGGTGCGCGCACCGCGTCCCGCGGGCCTGCACGTCGGCGACGAGCCGGAGGAGGACTGGGTCCACGACTGGATGGCCGGGAAGCATGCCGCGCATCCCGACAGCGGGGCCGCCGGCCGCGCCGTGCTCACCAGCGCACGTGCCCGGTACCTGTCCGTGCATGACGGTGGCCGCCTGATCGGGCGCGCCCGGGTCGCCTTCGCCGAGGGCTGGGCGGGCGTGTCCTGCCTGGCGGTCGACCCGGCTCAGCGCCGACGTGGACTGGGTCGCGCGCTCATGGTCGCCGCCCTCGGGGAGGCGGCGCAGGCGGGAACCCACCGGGTCTTCCTCCAGGTGGAGGCGTCGAACTCGGGTGCCGCGCGCCTCTACTCCACGTTCGGGTTCCGGCCGGCGCAGCGGTACGCGTACCGCGAGCGCCCCCTGCGGTGAGCCTCCTGCCGCGGATACTGGTGGGGTGATCTCGACCTCTGCCGCCGAACGGCTGCACCGGGCCGGCCTCGTCTGGCACCCGCACGCAGGGGACCGGTTCGCGCTCCGCTCGGCCCAGCTGTCCGGTGAGGTGTTCACCATCAGCGACATGGTGGTGGAGGCGCACCCGTACCCGAGCGGGACGGTGCTGGGCTTCAACGGCACCACCGAGTGGGCCCTGGACTCCGTCGAGCAGGACGACGCCCTGTGGCTGCCCCGCGAGGACCAGCTGCGCGAGCTGCTCGGCGGCACGTTCCGCAGCCTGGCGCGCACGTTCGACGGTCGTTTCGAGGTGCTCGTCGAGCTCGCCGGCAGGCCCGAGCAGGTGTTCGGGGCCGACTCGGCCGCGGACGCCTACGCGGAGGCGCTGCTCGAGCTGCTCGCCGTCGCCCTCGAGCGCGGCTGACCAGGGACGGCGACCGTCCCCGCGGAGGGTCGGGCGGCGCGCAGCGGTCCTGTCCGCCACCGTCCGGGGCCCGGAGGGTCGTCCGACGGCGCCACTAGACTCGCCGGCATGTCCACCCTCTCTCGCGACGAGGTCGCGCGCGTGGCGGCCCTGGCGCGGATCGACCTGACGTCCGTCGAGCTGGACCGCCTCGCCGGCGAGCTCGAGGTCATCGTCCAGTCGGTCGCCCGGGTCTCCGAGATCGCCACCCCGGACGTCCCGGCCACCAGCCACCCGCTGCCGCTGACCAACGTGTTCCGCGCCGACGAGCCGGTGCCGCCGCTCGACCGCGACGAGGTGCTGGCCGGCGCACCGGCCGCGCAGGAGGGCAAGTTCGCCGTGCCGCAGATCCTGGGGGAGGACGCGTGAGCACCGACCTGACGCGGCTGACCGCCGCCGAGCTGTCTGAACGGCTGGCCACGCGCGAGGTCAGCGCCGTCGAGGCGACCACCGCGCACCTGGACCGGATCACCGCTGTGGACGGGCCCGTCCACGCGTTCCTGCACGTCAGCGCCGACCAGGCGCTCGCGACTGCGGCCGACGTGGACGCCCGCCGGTCCGCCGGCGCCCCCGTGCACCCGCTCGCGGGCGTGCCGATCGCGGTCAAGGACGTCGTCGTCACGCGCGGCCTGCCGACCACGGCGGGGTCCGCCATCCTGCGCGACTGGGTGCCGCCGTACGACGCGACGCTGGTGCAGAAGATCAAGTCCGCCGGCCTGCCGATCCTGGGCAAGACGAACATGGACGAGTTCGCCATGGGCTCGTCCACCGAGCACTCGGCGTACGGCAACACGCACAACCCCTGGGACCTCGACCGCATCCCGGGCGGCTCGGGCGGCGGGTCGGCCGCGGCCGTCGCGGCCTACGAGGCGCCGCTGGCGATCGGCACGGACACCGGCGGCTCGATCCGGCAGCCGGCCGCCGTCACCGGCACGGTCGGCGTGAAGCCGACGTACGGCAGCGTCTCGCGCTACGGACTGATCGCGCTGGCGTCCAGCCTCGACCAGGCGGGCCCCGTCACGCGGACGGTGCTGGACGCGGCGCTGCTGCACCAGCTGATCGCCGGGCACGACCCACTGGACTCCACGTCGCTGCCCGACGAGGTGCCGGACTACGTCGCGGCCGCGCGTGCGGGCGCGTCGGGCGACCTGCGCGGCGTCCGCGTCGGCGTCATCCGCGAGCTGCAGGGCGACGGCTACCAGCCGGGCGTGCTGGCCCGCTTCGACGAGTCGCTGGACCTGCTGCGCGAGGCGGGTGCGGAGATCGTCGAGGTGTCCTGCCCGCACTTCCAGTACGCGCTCGCGGCGTACTACCTGATCCTCCCCGCGGAGGCGTCGAGCAACCTCGCGAAGTTCGACGGCATGCGGTTCGGCCTGCGCGTCGAGCCGGACCACGGTCCGGCGACCGCCGAGCGGGTCATGGCGGCGACCCGAGGCGCGGGGTTCGGTGACGAGGTGAAGCGCCGCATCATCCTCGGCACCTACGCGCTGTCCGCCGGCTACTACGACGCGTACTACGGCTCGGCGCAGAAGGTTCGCACGCTGATCCAGCGGGACTTCGCCGCGGCGTTCGAGCAGTCCGACGTGCTGGTGTCCCCGACGGCACCGACCACGGCGTTCCGGCTGGGGGAGAAGCTGGACGACCCGTTGGCGATGTACCTCAACGACGTGGCGACCATCCCGGCGAACCTCGCCGGCGTGCCGGGCATGTCGCTGCCGTCGGGACTGTCCGACGACGGCCTGCCCGTCGGGTTCCAGGTGCTGGCGCCGGCCCGTGAGGACGCGCGGCTGTACCGGGTGGGGGGCGCCCTCGAGGCGTTGCTGGAGCAGAGCTGGGAGGGGCCGCTGCTGTCGCGCGCGCCCGAGCTGGAGGTGGCACGGTGACGACGAGCGTGGACCTGGTCGACTACGACGAGGCGGTGTCCCGGTACGACCCGGTGTTCGGGATCGAGGTGCACGTGGAGCTGGGCACGCGCACCAAGATGTTCGACGGCGCCGAGCAGTCGTTCGGCGCGGAGCCGAACACCCAGGTGACGCCGGTGAGCCTCGGCCTGCCGGGGGCGCTGCCGGCCGTGAACGGGACGGCGGTGGAGTACGCCATCCGGATCGGCCTGGCGCTGAACTGCTCGATCGCCGCGAGCTGCCGGTTCGCCCGGAAGAACTACTTCTACCCGGACGTGCCGAAGAACTTCCAGACGTCGCAGTACGACGAGCCGATCGCCTACGACGGCTGGGTGGACGTGGACCTCGAGGACGGCACCACCTTCCGGGTGCAGATCGAGCGCGCCCACATGGAGGAGGACGCCGGCAAGAACACCCACGTCGGGGGTGAGGGCGGCCGGATCCACGGTGCGACGTACTCGCTGGTCGACTACAACCGCGCCGGCGTGCCGCTCGTCGAGATCGTGACGCGGCCGATCGAGGGCGCCGGGGCCCGGGCACCCGAGGTGGCCCGCGCCTACGTCCAGACGCTCCGGGACCTGTTCCGCACGCTCGGGGTGTCGGAGGCCCGCATGGAGCGCGGCAACGTGCGCGCCGACGTGAACCTGTCGCTGCGCACCAGCCCCGACGCGCCGCTCGGGACCCGTACGGAGACCAAGAACGTCAACTCCTTCCGGGCCGTCGAGCGCGCGGTGCGCTACGAGGTCGCGCGCCAGGCGGCCGTGCTCGACGCGGGCGAGGCCGTGGTCCAGGAGACGCGGCACTGGCACGAGGACACGGGCATCACCACGCCGGGCCGTGTGAAGTCCGACGCGGAGGACTACCGGTACTTCCCGGAGCCGGACCTCGTGCCGATCGCGCCGGACCCCGCCTGGGTCGAGCAGATCCGCGCCGCGCTTCCGGAGCTGCCGGCGGCTCGCCGTCGTCGGCTGCAGGGGGAGTGGGGCTACGCCGACGCCGAGATGCGCGACGTGGTCAACGCCGGTGCGGTGGAGCTGATCGAGGCGACCGTCGCCGCGGGTGCGTCGCCGGCGGCGGCGCGCAAGTGGTGGATGGGCGAGCTCGCTCGTACCGCCAAGCAGCAGGAGGTCGAGCTGGCCGACCTGCCGATCACGCCGGCGCAGATCGGCGCCCTGCAGCAGCTGGTGGACGCCGGCCGGATCAACGACAAGCTGGCCCGTCAGGTGCTCGAGGGCGTGCTCGCCGGTGAGGGCGAGCCGGAGCAGGTGCTCGTCGCCCGCGGCCTGGAGGTCGTCTCCGACGACGGGCCGCTGCTCGCCGCGATCGACGACGCCCTGGCGGCTCAGCCGGATGTGGCGGAGAAGATCCGCGGCGGCAACCTCGGTCCGGTGGGCGCGATCATCGGTGCGGTGATGAAGGCGACACGCGGGCAGGCCGACGCCGCGCGGGTGCGCGAGCTGGTGCTGGAGCGGGTGCAGGGCTGACCGGCGCCGACGTGCGACCGGCCGGTCGCACGTCGGCAACATCCGGGTCACATGCCGTCCCTACGATCCGATCCGGCAGGACGCGGCGACGAGAGGCGTGCGGGCGATGAAGGCACCGACCTTGCAGGGCGAGATGATCGTGCTCCGGCCGATCGAGGCACGTGATGCCGACGCCGTGTACGAGCTGCTCGCCGACCCGGAGGGCCGGCGGCTGGTCGGCGGCACCCGCCGGTACACCCGTGCGGAGGTTCCTGCGGCGATCTCCCGCGCTGCCGCGTCCGAGGACCGTCTGGTGCTTGCCGTGACGGCCAACGGGGACGACGAGTACCTGGGCCAGATCGCGCTGGAGTCCATCGACCCCGTGGTCGGCTCCGCCTCCGTGACGCTGCAGATGCGGCCGGCGTACCGGGGCCGTGGGTACGGCACCGAGGCGATCGAGTTGGTGCTCGGCTTCGCCTTCAACGGGCTCGGTCTGCACCGCGTCGGCATCGAGGTGCTCGCCATCAACGCGCGTGCGAAGTCCCTGTACGAGAACCTCGGGTTCCGGGTGGAGGGCCGGCTGCGCGACGCCTACCGCGACGGCGACGGCTGGTGCGACGGGATCGTGATGGCTCTGCTGGAGGACGAGTACCGGGCCGGGCAGCCGGCCTAGAGGGGATCGGCGTGCTGACCGTCACCGTGCCGTCGCAGGACCTGCTCGGCCGTCTGGCCGACCTGGCCGACCGGGTGCGGCTGGTCCGGTGGGACCTCGCTGCACCGCTCGACCCGGACGTGGCGCCCGACGTGGACGTGGTGGTGGTCCCGCACTACTTCGTCCGGCCCGGTGGCTTCGCCGTGCTGCGCGGGCTGCCCCGACTTCGGCTGGTGCAGCTGCCCAGCGCCGGGTTCGAGCACGCCCTGCCGCACATGCCGGCGGGCATCACGCTGTGCAACGGCCGCGGCGTGCACAGCACGGGCACTGCCGAGCTCGCCCTCGCGCTGACGCTGGCGATGCAGCGCGGCCTACCCGATGCGGTCGCGGCGCAGGCAGAGGGTCGGTGGAGCTCGCCGATGCTGCACTCGCTGGCCGACCGGCGGGTGGTGGTGGTCGGCGCCGGTTCGGTCGGTGCGGCGGTGGTGGCGCGGCTCCGGCCGTTCGAGGTGGACGTCGTCCAGGTCGGTCGTCGCGCGCGGGACACCGCCGACGGCCACGTGCACGCGGTCACCGAGCTGCCCGACCTCGTGGCGGAGGCCGACATCGTCATCCTCGTCGTGCCGCTCGACGCCAGCACGCACCACCTGGTCGACGCCGACCTGCTGGCACGGATGAAGGACGGTGCGCTGCTGGTCAACCTGGCCCGCGGCAAGGTGGTCGACACCGACGCCCTGCTGGCGGAGCTGCGCGCCCGACGGCTGCGGGCGGCGCTGGACGTCACGGACCCCGAGCCGCTGCCTCCGGACCACCCGCTCTGGCACGCCCCGAACCTGCTGATCACCGCCCACCAGGGCGGCAACACGGACGCGACGGAGCCCCGGGTCGCGGCGGTGGTCCGCAGGATGCTCGAGGACCTGCTCACCGGCCGTGAGCCGCAGAACGTCGTCGCCCGGACCTGACCGGCGGCTCGGTGGGGCCGGCTACCGTCCGCGTCCGTACGCCTCGAGCGTCGCGCGCCGCTCCGTCGCGTGGTCGACCATCGGCGCGGGGTAGCCCGCGGGTGCGCGCTCGCCGAGCGTCCACGGCTGGTGCACGGCGGGCGCCGGGACGTCCCGCAGCTCCGGCACCCAGCGGTGGACGTACGCACCGTCGGGGTCAAACCGCTGGGACTGCGTGACCGGGTTGAGCACCCGGACGTACGGCGCCGCGTCGAACCCGGTCCCGGCGACCCACTGCCAGTTCAGCTGGTTCTGCGCGACGTCGCCGTCCACCAGGTGCGCCAT